>CAYLSP010000159.1:0-4328 GCA_964385935.1 uncultured Defluviitaleaceae bacterium | reverse complement strand
CTGCATCATAATAATTAGTTGTTTGATGCGTACCATTTGATTCTGTTTTTAATGCCCCTGTTATTGTGTAAGTATATGTAATATAATCCTCTTTACCTTCAACCGTTGTTCCTGTAGGCTGGCTGTAGGTGTTATATGTGTTCGTAAATACATTGCCGTTTCTGTCGGTTTTGCTTATTAACCTGTTTGCCTTGTCATAGACATATGTTTCTGCCTGACCCAGTGCATCTGTCATTTTACTTACACGATTCAGATGATCATATTCATATGACGTTGTTTTCGTTCCGTTTGCGGTCTTCATTGCAGTTTTGTTCCCGGCACCGTCATACTCGTATTGGGTGTATAGTGGTTCGGAGCCTTCATAGCCTATGGATTTTGTTAAGAATCCACGGTTGTTGTATTCAAATTCTGCAACTGATGTTGGATTTTCTTGTTTTGTCAGATTGCCCACGTTATCATAGGTATACTTTGTTATAGAATACTGATCACCGTTAAATGGTTTCTTTTCTTCAATAACCCTTCCAAAGCTGTCATATTTTATGAAGGTGGTGTTGCCTTTTGGGTCTGTTATGGCGGTATTTCTGCCCAGCCAGTCAAACTCAAACGTAAACACTTCACCTAGTACATTTTCTTTTCTTACTACATTGCCCATATGGTCATATGAGTATTTATTACTGAATGTCTTGCCTGCTGCTGCATCTTTTGGGTTTAAGTCTTCTATGAGATTGTCTTCCAGGTCGTATTTGTAGCTGGATAGATATTCTACTCCATCTAATACATAACCTTCTTTGATCTTTCTGCCGAACTTGTCGTTATATATTACTGTTACCAAATCAGGTGATTCAGCATTACCTTTTACAGTTCTAACAATCTTATTGGTTTCAACTCCCGCGGCTTTTGTAAATACGTCTTTGTAGTCATAGGTTTCTTCCGGAACTGCGGTACCATATTTCTTGGTGACTCTTTTTGCCCAGTCGTATAGATACCGGGTTGTTTCACCTTCTCCGTTTGCTTGAATTATTAAAAATGAAGTTGTACCGTATACATTTGTTTCAAGCCTTGCATTGCTATTTGCCGGATCTACAACGTATTTTAGGTTGCCCACTCCGTCAAATTCATATTGCAATTTTTTAGCAACTTCATTTGTGACAATTACTTGAAGATCGTTTGCTGAATACTCGTAGTTTATAGTTGTTGAGTCGGGATTTGTTTGTTTCGTTTTCCTGCCGATTTTGTCATAAGTAAATGACGTGGTTTCATTATTTCCGTTTGTTTTTGACAGAACCCTACCATAAAGGTCATAAGTGCTTGTTTCCGTAACACCGTTTACTTCTATTGTTCTAGGCAGCGGAGACAGGGAATAGTCGTATGTCATATTTGTTATTACAGCTTCTTCACTTGCTCCCGTGTATACTTTTATCTGTGTTACACTGCCGTAAGAGTCGTAGGTATAGTCGGTTCTGCCTGACAATGTCCCGTTTACATACACTTTTGATGAGACAATAGACTTTTTATCTGCTGATAATGTGTTTTCTTCTACGATCTTAGTGTTATTATCCTTATAATAACTTTTGGTAAGTGGTGTTTTTCTTGAATATTCAGTTGAGTTATCGTATGTATACACAATATCTGTTTTGTCATTATTAATTTGTCCATCAGCTATTGGTTTTGTTTCTCTTAGTACATTATTGTAGTCGTCAAACGTGTAGAATTGCATTGGTGGATTATCAAATGGTGTTGAGCCGTTACTACCCCCAAAAATACTTTCACTAATATATTCAAGTTTTTTGCTTGTCTTATTATATCCGTAAAAATAATGTGCTTTTGCCGAAGACTCTTCATTAACATATTTCTGAACCATCTGATGTTTATTGTTAAACTGATAATATTCTTCTACATTAGGTCCGGATGGTTTTTTGATTGCACTTATGTAATAAAAGAAATTTTCCGGAAGATTATCTGACTTATAGTTATTTGTCCCGTCATATCCGGTATAATTTGTATTTTTATATACATAGGTTTCTATATTTTTAATGCTGTTTTCACTTTGGTCAGTGTCTTGTCTTTTCTTTATTCTAAAATAATCAGTTCTTTGTCTGTCTCCAACATTTGCAACTGCTTTTTCATATTCATAGTCAGTCAACAAGCTATTAGGATAGGCAACTCGTCTTAAGTTCATGTATGTTGAAAAAGGATTTACATACTCTTTATTATAATAAAAATAAGTAAACTTGCCTCTTTGATCTTTTTTTCTGTCTATTGTAACGGTTCTTTTTTCAGTCAGTGAATTTGCGATCTCCTGGCCTAACCTATATTCCACCTTATTATTATCTGGCATTGTAATTTCTAAATAACCTACAGTTCTATCTTGGCTTAAATAGGAATCTTTTTTATATTGGATGTTATTAGTGATCTTAGTCTTTTTGCCATTTGTATCAGTGATTTCAATTTCGCCATAAAAACTATATGGATTAAAATAAAGCGCCGGTGTATCAACAAACGCATCTGTATAATATGAGTCGTACGGTCCTATACTCACAGAAAACAAAATTTTATTGCCATATTTATCTGTAATTCCGCAAATATCTCCCCAGTAGCTAAAGTATTCGGTTTTTCCGTCTGCATATTTTAACGCATAATATGAATTGGGCACAACCGAATAACTATCTTTTACAAGTCTCATATCCTTAAACTTATAGTCATGAAGAATATATTCTTTCTTAACCGTATCATATCCATCTATAGTAAATGTTGAGCCGTCCTTAAGTTGTAATCTACCAGGTTCTGAAACACCCATCTCTTCGGTGTGTAAAAGGCGTGATTGTTTTAGTCTCCAGCCGTGCGCAAGCACGAATTTTCTTGAAGCATAATTATCCTTGGTTGGGAATGGCAAATAATTAGTAATCTCATTAGAATCTGAGGATGAATACTCTATTGCCAAATCCAGATCAAGTCCGTTTTTACCGGGTATGGTTGTAATATGATCTTCATATGTAAGAGAACCGGTTTGAAGGTTTATATTCTCAAGAGCATTATATCTGTATACCGCAGGAGCAGAAGGATACTCTTTCTGCTGACCGTTTGTGCTGGTTACGGAAAGTGGTTTTAGCTCAGGATCAAATGTTACAGAATATTTTTTGCAAATCCCCTTAATTGCTTCTTCAACTTTATCCGATGATAAACCCAACTCTTGTGCGAGGTTAACAAGGACTTGAAGTTTAACCTTGTATTTTGAAGACAGTTTCTTAAATGCCTCAATCTCTGTTTCAGAAATATTTATAAGTTGGGCGTTTGACATTTCGTCTTCTGTTTTTGCAGCTAAGTCTGTTAGCTGTTTATTAAGTGCTTTTGAAACAAGTATAGATTTAATAGAATCCAGAACTTTGTAACCGTTAAGAATATTTGTAGTTAGTTCTTTTTTGTTATCAAACACTACAACAGGGAACTCTCGTATTGTCTCTTGATAAAGAAGAGCCTCTTGTTTCGCTGACTTTATGATTCCAAACTCTTCTATCATTTTTGTTGCTTCTGCATAACTAATTTCCAGTCGTTGCATAATATGCGCTATTGAAATAGAACTTATAACATCAAGGTTGCCTTCTGTTGCACAGGCCTCCATAGTATCGTCTCTAACAAAAAGGAATTGATTTAGTAATACCTTTTTTTCATCTTCTAACGTCAAGTAGTCAATTCCCGGAACTATAAGTTCAGAAACATAAGAGGGTAGGGGTTCTGTAAGAAAATCAAGAACCTCGTCTTCCATATCAACTGAAGGTTTTTCAGAGTTTTGTACTTTTGTTATATCAAGAAGACCTCCATTAATTTTACTGTTTAAGGAATCAATGGTTTTTCCGTTTTGGGTAATAGCACTTCTAATGTCCTTGGCAGTTGCATTAGGGTGACTTCCGGCAAACAATGCTGCTGCACCCGAAACAAACGCAGCTGACATAGAAGTTCCGCTTATATATTCATAATTATTATTTATACCTAATGTATATATTGATTCACCCGGTGCTGCTATTTGAACATGGCTTCCATAATTAGAGGTGTTAGAAAGTTCGCCTTTGTTGTTTATGCCTCCAACTGAAATTACATTTGTTAGATTATAAGAGGCTGGATAAATCTTCTGGCTTGATGAATCATTTCCTGATGAGCAGATAAACAGGATATCATTGTATTTTGAAATAACCTCTTGTAGAGCTAAGTTGAAATCAGGTGAACCAAAGCTACAATTTATAATTTTAACACCATGCTCTTTAGCATACTCAATTGCTTTTATGGCATCAGATGTATATCCTTTGCCATTTTCAATAAATTTAAGGGGCATG
>CAYLSP010000158.1:0-4345 GCA_964385935.1 uncultured Defluviitaleaceae bacterium | reverse complement strand
AGCCCAATCCGTTGGCTCTCCGTTTTTAACAAAATACCTAGCTTGAAACTCCCAAAACTTTTTAGGATAAAAGAAAGCCCCTGTCCCAATTAATATAGCCAAACAACCAACTAAAGCAGCAGTGATATAGTCACCAATTGGACGATAATTGTTATAATAATCATCAAGCTTAATAATCAGATTTTTTTCAGATAATTGATTTTCAGTTAATCCGCTGTTGTATTGATCGTCACTATTGTATTCATTAACGCCGTCATAAATCTGAACTGAATATAAAGGTTCAACAGATTTAAACCCATCTGAAAAAGTAAAAATACTTTCTCCGCTGTCAAAAGAATCTTCGTACTCTAATGTTTCATTTAAATAGACAATTGTATATTTTTTGACCCACAAATATTTCATGTTATACACAGATGTCATAACAAGCTCGTTACCACTTGAATCCTTCATTACTAACTTCGTATCTTCGACAGTAACAAGCCCTAGGTTAGTTCCTTTGTAGTTATACCTATTATACAAATAGCATGAAATAATAATTAAAATAATAAGACCCAATTCTAAAATAGTAAAGCATACCAAAAATTTTCTTTTAGTATTTATATCATCACATCCTGCTTTTTAACTCCAAATACTTATTCACCGCACCAATTGCGAAACTTTCCGCATCAGTCTCAATGCACTTCACACCTCTTGTATTAAGGCTTTTTATAATTTTAGCCCGCTCCGATAAAAAGTCGTATGCTGCAGATTTCACAAAAATGTTTTCCATCGAGTCATTTGAAGTTTTAAGAAGTTTTTCCGCACTTTCGTTCCTTACAAGCATAATGATGGGGATATGTTTTTTTGATATGAGTGATATATTTTTCAAAATATCCTCAGACTCTTCCATAGTCTCAAAGTCAGTGAAAATAAACACTATGCTACGCCGTGGCTGTAAACGGTTAACTTCTTTAAAGGCAGTTTCGTAATCAGGGGTATTTCTCGAATCCTCAATATGATAAAGGGTCTCCATCAGCAAATTTCTGTGGACAGGACCTTTGCCTGCCTTTATGGAGGAAAGAACGTCTGTGTCATAGACTATTAGCCCCGATAAATCGCCCTTCTGATTAACTATATCAGAGAGTATCAGCGCCGCATTTATGGCATAATCCAGCTTTTTAAAGCCCTTGACGCTATAACTCATGGCTCTTCCTGTGTCTATCATAATAGTAACAGGCTGATTTCTTTCTGGCTCATAATTGTTCATGATAAGCTTTCTTTCTCTAGCAGTTGCCGGCCAATTTATCCTTCTTACATCATCGCCCAAAACATATTCCCTAAGGCTTTCAAACTCTGTCCCCTGCCCCCAAATTTTTATGGGACGCCCGATATAGTTTAATAGCCTGTCTTTTTGTATTATAAGACGGTATTTGCTCAAATCCCTTAGATTTGGATAGACTTTGTAGTCAATGGGCATTTTCCTCTTTGCGTATTTGACACAAAGACCCAAATCCCCAACATACTTGAAAAAGACCGTGTTTGAAATAAAACTGCCGCGCTTTAAAGGTTTTACCAAATAGGAAAAATCTTTTGTTTCCCCCGGCTTCAAAACATGGAACAAATTTTCTTCAAGAACATCAAAATGATAGCCCGGAACTTCGTCCTTAACTGTTATTTTAAGTGGCTTGGCGTATTTATTAAAAACAGAGATTATAATTTCATTCTCGGCTTTAAAATAAAGCTTCTGTTCCTTTAGCCGCTCAATTTCAAGTACAGACTCCGTTGGAGAAACGAAGAAATCCACAAGCAAAAGCCCAACAAAAGCCGCGTTTAGAAGCAGAAATATATAAAATCCACCACTAAAATTCAAAACAGCTAAAATAAACAGCATCAGAACGCCGATAAGCTGTATCACAATATATTTCTTTGTAACGGACATATGGATTCTCCTTATCGGGGGGCTTTAATCTGAGATAAAATATTCTCAATAACCTTATCCGTTTTCATGCCGTCGATTTCCGCCTCAGGCTTGAGTATTATTCTGTGGCGCAGAACTGGAACAGCCAGTTCATAAACGTCGTCGGGAATAACAAAATCGCGACCTCTCATGGCGGCAAGAGATTTCGACGCTGTTAAAAGTGAGATTGAGCCTCTTGGGCTTGCACCATTGGCAATAACGTTGATTCTTCTGGTCATTTCAATAATATTCAGTATATAATTCAAAATGCCGTCGTCAACATGAACCCGCCCTATTTCAAAACGGCAAGCGCTTATTTCATCGGGAGCGCAAACCTTTTGGATGTTAGACTGAGAAAGAGATTTTGAATCGAAACCTCCGTCGTACATTGAAAGAATTTGTTTTTCGGCGGCAAGTCCGGGATAATCCACGACAAGCTTCATAAGGAATCTGTCCGTTAAAGCCTCAGGTAGCGGATAAGTTCCCTCATATTCAAGTGGGTTTTGGGTAGCCACAACCATGAAATTATCATTCATTCTGTGGTCTTCGCCGTCTATTGTAATGGTTCTTTCTTCCATAACTTCAAGAAGCGCCGACTGAGTTTTTGGCGGCGTTCTGTTTATTTCATCTGCAAGGAAAAGGGTTGTAAAAAGCGGTCCTTTTTTTAGCTCAAACTCATTTCTTTGCTGATTAAAGATTTTTGTTCCGATTATATCCGATGGCATAAGATCAGATGTAAACTGAACACGGTTAAAATCCGCATCCATGGCAAACGAAAGAGCTCTAACCCAAAGGGTTTTTGCAAGCCCCGGAACACCCTCCAAAAGAACGTGACCTCCCGTAAGCAAGGACGCAAGCGCCATATCCGTCATCTGCTCCTGATTAATAACCGCCTTCTGAATCTCCGTCTTAATCTTATTTATAACAAACTGGGTATAACCCTTATCAACATTCATTTAAGCACCCTCTTTTAAAATATTTATAAGATCATTAACATCTTTTGCGAAATCCTTCAACCGCTTCTTGTCAAATTCCTTTGAATATTCGCTTATTACCCTGTCAAGCAATTGAATTTGGGGAAGTTTCTCCCTAGTCCAGATATCTCTTATATTATCCCTTGCGTATGAGAAGCCTGTTTTATACCGCAAGGAGGTCTCTTCCAAAAGCCTTCTGTAATAGCTTTCGGCGGCAGAATTGTAATGCTTTGAAGACCTGAAAAAATTTGCCATGGCGTAAATGTATTCATTTTCCGTGCGTTCCACTTCTTCATAAAGAGGAATGGGTTTTCCGAATCTTTTGCTTATAGATAATATGAAGAATACAAACGCAATTAAAAGCTGATAGACCACCAGTTTATATGCAAAAGGCAAGTCCTTCCACATTGATACGCTATCGTCTCCAAAACCGTGGTAATATTCATTAAAGACGGCGGAATCATAGTCCCAGAGACTTAGGACTTTTGCAATTTCTTCCCCGGTGAATCTGTAGTCTTTAAGCCGCCCGTTCAGAATATCCTCGGCACTAAGAGTCATAATTAGCCCATCTCCGTATTTTAACATTTGGGAATAATAATTTCCATCATAAACGTCTGTCAGAGTCACATCTAATCTACTAACAATCCTGGATGTAAGATATAAATCTGCCGCTAAAATGAGACGACCGCCTTTTTTAACAAAGTTGCCGATATCTGAAATATCACTGTCGTAAAAATACCTATAGCCAGGATTTATTATAATGTAAACATCTTTGATGCTTGTATTTTCATCTATCCTTCTGTAGCCTGTTTTTACGTTTATGCCATAAATGGCAAGGGAATCATAAATAAGTGACGCACCGTATTCCTTTGACGAAAAAACCGTATAATCAGGATACTGCCTACTTCCTTCAATGGCAGAATACAGAGCCATAATTATAAAGAGGATAATTGCCACAATGGCAATAAATATTTCAGCCCGCCGTTTTTTCATACTCAGACGCCTCCTTCAACACATAATTAATATTGCCGGAGAAGCCGTCATATACGGCTCTGTCGATTTCCTTATTGCCGAACCATGTATAATTAAAAACATCAACAATGTCTTTAAATACGCTGTAAAGTGCCGGAAGAGACTTTCCTATATCGGATAGAATCCGGCTATTGACTTTTGATGGAGAGACTTTCATAACTTTTTGGTTTACAATCCATAAAAGACAAATATAGCGGTATCTTACTGCGTTTCTAAAGTCTCCTGCTAAAGCGTACTTGTCGCTTTGTTCAAAAAGATCATAAGACGTGATTTTTTTCTCGTCAAGCATATTGAATATCTCTTCCATGCCGAAAGAATTTCTCTTGCGTCTTCGCCTTCTGATGGAATAAACAATGACAATAATCGCTATAACGCAAATAATAGCCGACAGTGTAATGGCAAC
>CAYLSP010000157.1:0-4404 GCA_964385935.1 uncultured Defluviitaleaceae bacterium | reverse complement strand
AAGCCGTGCCATTTTAAGCTGTTCGTTCATTATGTCATTTGCGTGCCTAACATACTCATATTGCTTTGTAAGCTGGTCGCTTAATGCTTTTATCCTCAAAAGGGAATTAACTTTTGAAAGCAGGAAGAGAGCGTTCAAATTCTTTGAAAGGATGTCATCTGCTCCTGCTTTTTGCGCTTTAACAAAGTTAGCGCCTGTTCCAAAAGTTTCGATACTGGTCATCAGAATTGGAATATATTTTTCCGGCGGGATAAGAGCTCTCATTTTCCGGCAAACGTCGTAGCCGCTTTCCTCTGGAAGCTCCGCCGAAAGCATTATTAAATCGGGTGCGTTTTCAGGCGTGTGAGAAAGTATTAATAAAGCCACTGAGGCCGGCACATTCATAACGTCGAAATCGTTGGTGGTCAGGACTTTTTCAATAACTTCGGAGCTTTCCTTATCACTGTCAATAATTAATATTTTGTGCATGTAAACCAATCCTTTTTGAGAACTTTATTTCATTTCCGGCCTCGTTAAAGATGAGGTTGTCGGCAAGCTTAAAGACCAGCCTGATACCCCTTCCGCTTTCTCTGAACAAATTGTCCTCAGAATTGAAATTTTGTATAAGCGAACGGTAATTAAAGCCGCTTCCCTCGTCCTTAATAGTAACGGAAATAGAGCCTTCACTAGCTTCCAGCTTCATAATTACATACTTATTCCTGTCGCAATTATTCCCATGTATAACGGCATTAAATAAAAGCTCGCTCAAAATGAGCTTCATTTCAAAAATATCCCCCGACGTGAGACTTTTGAAGTGAAACTCCAGAAAAGCAAGACATTCGGAAATAATTGGTTTGACAAAACTCAGTTCGCTAAAAAATTTCTTTTCATAAACGGCCGGCATGAAACCACACACCTTCAAAGGGTTCTTTTATTCAAAGCTGATTTTCTTATGAATTTTCTTTATTTCGATAGAGAATCCGTCGTCGCTGTTACCGGTGTCCACGCTGTCCATAAGGGCTTTAATCATCATAAGGCTCATTTCCTCGCCATCGCCCTCAAAATCCACAGTATAAGGAGAAGAAAGTTTTATGCCTATCATATCGCCTTGCATTTCAAAAACAATTTTGAACATACTTCTGTCGTTCTGGCTTGTTTTTTTAATGATAAAAGTGCAGGCTTCTGAAACAGCAGCTTTTATGTCCTCGATTTCGTCAATTTCAAAACCCAGACGGTTTGCGATTGATGAGGCTGTAAGCCTTGCGGCTGAGACATATGCCGCATTAACCGGCAAACATAATTCGATACTCTCCTTTGAGCTTTCCTGCGGTTTTTTCAACATACGATCACCCCTCTAATATGAATACTTTGTCTAAATTCGTGATTTTAAAGAGTTTCGCTACATTGGGTTTCGCTTCTTTTATATAGATTTCTCCCCCATAACCCTTGACGCTCTTCAAGACGGCAACTAAGACCCCCAGAGCGGTTGAATCAATATAGTCAAGATTTTTAAAATTTAAACAGAAATCACATTCATTTTCTTTTATTAAGCCCATCAGTGCATTTTTAAATTCAGTTGAGTTAAAGATATCGATTTCGCCGGTAATTTCAACCTGCCAACAGCCCGCATCTTCGTTCAGAAAGGGCTTAATACTGTAGTCCATATATATACCTCCTGTCTAATTTATAAAACTTTCGCATTCTTTAATGAATCCCTTCAAGTTCTCAATATGAGGAAATTCTTTTGTGTCCAAAAAGACGGTCAGAGATGTATAGGGATTAAGCTGTTCCATGATTTTGAAGTTTGAAACGAGATTTTTTCTGTTTTTTTCGCCCCATATAACATGAACGGGAATATCTATATGAGGGAACAGCCTTTTCACATCCGTGTCCAGATAACCCGATTTTTGAGCCGCAAAGGGAATTATATTGTTAAGGCCGCCATAATGGGCACTTTGATAACTTTCGTTAATAAATTTTCCTTTAATAAATGTTTCGTCAGAAAAGCCAAAAATATTAAGCTTTCGTCTTAACATAAATTTTGAAGTCAGTATATTATAAAAAAACGTTCCGGCTATGGGTATTTCAAAAAGACGTCTAAAAAACGGGGCTTTCTTACCGTTTGGTTTCTTACGGTTCCCAAATCCTTCGGGGGCAATAAACAAAAGCTTTTTATACAACTCAGAGTTCAGCAAATAAGCCGCAATAACATATTGGGCAGAACTTCCCCTTGATATAACTGAGGTTTTCTCCTTTACAACGTTTTTTATAAAGTCGTTTATAAGAGAGACGAACATGTATGAAGAATAAGTAATATTTGGCTTTTCAGAAAAGCCAAAACCTATTAAATCAATGGCATAAACCCGGTATTTTTTTGAAAGAGCTGATATACTTTCCTGCCATTCACCAAGATTTCCGCCCGGGCACATATCATGAATAAGTAACAATGGTTTTCCACTTCCGGCAGTTATATATCTAATTTTTCCGAATTTCCAGTTATAAATTCCTTCCCTAAATTTAGATTTTATTTTCTTACCGGCCAATTTAAAAATAATGCGGTTGGCGCATTCGGCCGCGGCAATAATCCCCGCCGCCGTAATCAATATTTTATAGAACTTTTTCAAACGCCGCCTCCAATCAAATATTTATACGTAAGCCTACTTACATTATGATACAAAATGGATAAATTTTCAATACAAATATACGATTCTATATTGAGACTTGTTTTCATAAATATTAGGAAGGGGAGGTTGTTCTATGCCGGAATTTTTTGAGCTTATTGGTCAGGTTTTTTTAATTGTGTGTATTGGTTCTATATTAGAATTTTTTATTGATCAGACCCAAAAGCCTTTTATTTCAAAACTCTTGAATATTGCCTGTTATGCTGCATCCTTTTATTTAGTAATAAAATTTGTTTTTGACAATCTTATCCAAGAAGTATTAAATGTTTTTAAATTTACTTTTTAAAAGCCTATAATCCTTGCAAAAGCAGTAGTTCCAGTATTTGCACTTCATAATTATTTATTCATTTGGAATATTAATCATAAAATTATAACCCCGACAACAGGAGGATTGAGATGAAAAAAATAATTTTGAGTACAATTCTGTGTCTAATAATAGCCTGCAACGTATTTACTTGTGAGGCCGCTGAATTGAACCATTATGAGATAGCGCCGGTAGAAGTTTTTAAAATGCCAATAACGGTTAACGGTAAAACCGTTGCTAAAGAGTTCTATGTTGACGGAAACACCTTAATGCTTCCTTTAAGAGCTATTGCCGAAGCCCTTGATTATTCCATTGAATGGGATGAAAAATTGGGCTATGTAACTATTCTAAAAGATGAGGATAGTTTCAAGTTACGCGTAAGTCAGACTGAATATGAGAAAAACGACGAGATAGCCCACATGGAAAATCCTTTAACCCTTTATACAGAAAAAGGCTTTGCCCCCGCAAAATTTTTTGAACAGTCAATGTCTCTGAGCGTTTTGTTCAGCGATAGAGGAGTTAACATAATTATGAAAATAGCTCCTCAAAAACCAGCTGCCGAAAGAATAGCTCCTGAAAAGACAACCCCTCCCGAAAATTAATCGAGAGGGGTTAAAAATCTATAACTATTCACGCATAAAATTCGGTTTAAGCTTTAATAGCTTTTTACCCACAAAAGTAATCAGAACAACATGGAATGGGAACTGGACAATATTATTAATTAATCTAGCCCCCGTGAAATAGCCGCTTGCGGCTGTTCCATACATCATGCTTGTCCAGATATAATTAAGTCCAAAGGTGACGGCTACCGTAATGATGGCTCTAGCCAGCGTAACTCGCAAAATTGTCACAGGTTTTTGATACATAAAGCAGGCATAAATGAAGTAGGTAAACATTTCGCTCAAAGCGTATCCGGGGAAATATCCGCCTTGGGGATTGACGATATAGAGAATAAAATCGCTAACAAAACCGTAAATAATAGCGGCCCAAGGACCCAAAAGCATAGCCACCATAGCCCCCGGCAAATAAGCAAAAGTAATCGCCTTAAAAGTTGGGGTAATGTAGAGTGTGAATCTGCTCAGAACCGCGCCGATTGCCAGCATCAGTCCCATAAAAATCAGATTGCGTAGTGAAAACACATTCTTTTTCGCAAAAAAATCTTTAATTGCAGCTTGTCCGGATAATCCGGAATTTTTTACATACAAAAATACCACTCCTTCATAAAATATCTATCAATGATACCCTGAAACATAGTGGTATAATCTTTCCATTACGTAACAGCGGGATGCGAAGACCGTATCGCAAGCAGAAGCTTTTGTTCCGCCGACAACTCCCCGTCCGGCAGACACTTAACGCACGATCCCCTACTCTGTTCATGATAGTGTTAATATTTTATCATATATTAATCTAGATAACAAGAATAAAAAGTCCCTGTCTTTT
>CAYLSP010000156.1:1769-4442 GCA_964385935.1 uncultured Defluviitaleaceae bacterium | reverse complement strand
ACCCGCAAATTACTAACTTGAACCTATGGAATATTAACATATTTTACTCTTGTATGTCAAGTGTTTTTAAATTTCTTTTTTTATTTTTTAAAGTAACAGGAAAGCAGAAAATCTAATTCACAAAATAAATTGACAAAAAAGTAATGAAGTGATACTATCTAATTGTAATTAAATATTCGGGAGCTTGTGCACAGGCTGAGAGGAAACTGAAGTTTCGACCGTACCTGATTTGGATAATGCCAACGGAGGGAATGTTATGATTTTAGGGGACATGCCGCATTGGTATGTCCCTTTAGCGTCCCGAAAAAATTTTCAAGAGGAGGAAAATGTGTGACGGCAACAAGAAAATTAACATTAGCAGGTATTTTAATTGCGGTTGGGGTGATATGTTCGGCCTTCTACATACCGATAGGAGTGGCTAAATGCTTCCCGATTCAGCACCTTATTAACGTTTTGGCCGGTGTTTTTTTAGGGCCGCTTTATGCAGTTGTCATGGCGTTTATCACATCTTTTATTCGGGTTATGACAGGAACGGGTAGTTTTCTCGCTTTCCCCGGAAGCATGTGCGGTGCTTTTGTTTGCGGTATATTGTATAAATATTCAGGCAAAATGTTTATGGCATTTTTAGGAGAAGTTTTCGGCACGGGAATCATAGGTTCATTATTGGCCTACCCTGTATCCCTTTTAATTATGTCTAAACCCGCAGCGATTTTTGGCTTTATAATACCTTTCGGACTGAGTTCTCTTGGCGGCTCGATTTTTTCAATGGTGATTCTTTTGTTAATGAAAAAAATGAATATATTAAATAATTTAAGTTCGGGAGGAATGGGAAATGGATTATAAAACACAAATGGAAGCGGCAAAAAAGGGAATTATAACGGAACAAATGAAAATTGTTGCCAAAAAAGAAGGAATGGAAGCAAAAAAATTAATGGAGTTGGTCGCTACAGGAAAAGTGGCAATTCCTGCAAACATTAATCATACTGCTTTAAGCCCTGAGGGTATCGGGCAGGGACTAAAAACAAAAATAAACGTCAATCTTGGGGTTTCCGGCGATTGCGCAGACTATACAAACGAGTTTGAAAAAGTTAAATTATCCATAGAATTTGGTGCAGAAGCCATTATGGATTTAAGTAATTTCGGAAAGACAAATACTTTCAGACAACAGCTCATTGATTATTCAACCGCTATGATAGGCACAGTCCCCATGTATGACGCTATAGGATATCTGGAAAAAGACCTTGCTCAAATTACTGCTAAAGACTTTCTGAAAGTGGTTGAAGCACATGCAAAACAAGGTGTTGATTTTGTAACAATCCACGCGGGAATTAATAAACGCGCTGTGGAGGCATTTAAGAATACTGGACGGCTCACAAATATTGTTTCTCGCGGCGGTTCCTTAATATTCGCCTGGATGTCAATGACCGGCAATGAAAACCCCTTTTATGAGTATTATGACGAGGTTTTAGACATACTTTATAAATATGACGTAACCATAAGCATAGGTGATGCACTTAGACCCGGCAGTATAAATGACAGCTCCGACGCGGGACAGATTTCAGAGCTTATCGAAATCGGTATTCTTACAAAACGCGCATGGGAGAAAAATGTTCAGGTCTTGGTAGAAGGTCCCGGACATATGGCAATTAACGAAATTGCCGCAAATGTGGCAATCCAAAAGCGTTTATGCCACGGAGCGCCCTTTTACGTATTAGGGCCTATCGTAACGGACATTGCGCCGGGCTATGACCATATTACCTCAGCAATCGGCGGCGCAATCGCGGCCAGCCACGGCGCGGATTTCCTGTGTTATGTAACCCCTGCTGAGCATTTAAGGCTGCCTGATTTAGCCGATGTTAAAGAGGGTATTATGGCGGCCAAAATAGCGGCTCACGCGGCGGACATTGCAAAAGGAATTCCAAACGCAAGGGATATTGATAACAAAATGAGTGATGCCAGACGGCGCATTGATTGGGAAGAAATGTTTTCATATGCTATTGACCCGAAGAAGGCAAGAGAGTATTATGAGAGTGTGCCCACTGAGGAAAAGCATAGCTGTTCCATGTGCGGCAAAATGTGCGCCATGAGAACCACTAACAAAATTTTGAACGGAGAAACAGTAGAGTTGATGAAATAAGGCCTATCACTAGGTCAAACAAAGGAGATAAGTTTATAATGGAAAAGTCTAAAGTATATTACAGCAACCTAAGAGCAACCCCAAATTGTAATTTGTTACAGAAGCTGGAGAAACTCATTGTGGCTGCAGGAATAGAGAGTATTGACTTTAATCAGAAGTTTGCCGCCATTAAAGTCCATTTTGGTGAACCCGGAAATCTTGCGTATCTCAGACCCAATTACTCAAAAGTAATTGTTGACCTTATTAAAAACAAAAACGGAAAGGTGTTTTTAACAGACTGTAGCACTTTGTACGTTGGGGGTAGAAAAAACGCTATTGACCACTTGGATTCCGCATATGTAAACGGCTATAACCCATTTTGTACAGGCTGTCATGTTATAATCGGCGACGGTTTAAAGGGCACTGACGAAGTATTAGTTCCTGTTGACGGCGGCGAACACGTTAAAGAAGCAAAAATCGGGCGGGCTGTTATGGACGCTGATGTTTTCATATCCCTCTCACATTTTAAAGGCCATGAACTAACAGGGTTTGGCGGT
>CAYLSP010000156.1:0-1759 GCA_964385935.1 uncultured Defluviitaleaceae bacterium | reverse complement strand
GGGCTGCGGTTCCAGAGCCGGAAAAATGGAAATGCATAATAGCGGCAAACCCTTTGTAACCTCTGAAAAATGCGTCAGTTGTGAGGCCTGTGCCAGACAATGCGCTCATAGTGCTATTGAATTTAAGGATAAAGCTGCTGCTATTAATCATGATAAGTGCGTTGGCTGCGGACGTTGTATAGGGGCTTGTTCCTTTAATGCTGTCGGAACATCATGGGACGAAGCTAACGATATTTTAAATAAAAAAATAGCTGAATATACATTGGCCGTTTTAAAAGGCAGACCGCATTTCCATATCAGCTTTGTTATTGACGTATCTCCGAACTGCGACTGCCATAGAGAAAACGACATGCCAATAATCCCAGACGTAGGCATGTTCGCTTCTTTTGACCCTGTTGCTCTCGACATGGCCTGTGCAAAAATGGCAAATGAACAACCCGTTATTTCCGGCAGCTATCTGTCAGAAATGCCTCATAGCCACGATGACCACTTTATAAATAACCATCCTGAAACAAACTGGATGACATGTATTGAACATGCTGTAAAACTTGGTATCGGCAGTGACCAATATGATTTGATCGAAATCTAACAAAAATGTAGGGGCGAACTGTGTTCGCCCCTACATTTTTTAATCGTCACCTCTAAGAAGGTTCTCTGCATAATCCTGTAAACTCATGAGTGAATTTACGTTATCTCCACGTGAACTGATTTGCTCCCTTACATAATCGGGCAATGAATTAAAATACTCACTGGCCTCGCTATCGGCAGCTAAAAGACTTTCTAAACTGCTGTATTTACCATCCTGCATAAAAACACTCCTTTTTAAAACATATGAATCATATCAGGAGAAACTCCGTCTGTTACCTCTTTTTGGCAATTTCTTGAGGAAAAAAACGCGCAATCCTTACAGTTACACTGTTTTCCCATAACGAAGTCAGGAACAAAGCCACCATCTTCTAAGTTAAGAAAATGAGAACACGCCTTCATGCCTTTATATTCCCTCATATTAACGACCTCCCCTATTCTTTAGTAAAAATTTTTTCCAGATAACATTATTTTATTCAACTTTGAATGGCCCAATTTATAAAGCCACTGACGTAGAACCACAAGGGTTCTAATGTGGGGGTCAGTTAAATGAGCTACTTTTAACTGATGTAGCAATATAAGGACAATCCGTTGTTTCACTTTCCTTGCTGCTTTGCAGATAAGTATCAGGAACCTTATTTAATCCACATTTTCCTTCTGTCTGATATACACATTTTTCTGTACAGTTAATATCCATGTTACCGCCTCCAATTTTAAATTTCTAAATTCATATCATGTACTTTTATGTTACTTTTTGTTATAATCTATTATGGCATCGTTGTCAGGATTATAAATTTTAGTTCCAATTATCAGGAGGTTATTATGTTTAAGAGGTTTTTGATTTCGTCATTTGTTCTTGCCGCTGTTTTTACAGCGTTTTGCCCATATACCGTAAAGGCCGCCGATAAACCAAGACTTATTAACTACGATGGAAAAACTCGGATTTATGATGGTCCGGAAGTATCAATCGTTCTTAACGGTTCAAAAATAACATGTGATACCATTGATCCTGTTATTATTGATGACTATACATATGTTTCTGCTAGGGATGTCTTTGAGAAGCTGGGCGGCGTTGTTGACTGGGACGAATACACCTCAGAGATTCTGATTGGTTATGGTGACACCCTTGTTATACTAAAAAACGGCAGTTATACGGTAAACGCAAATGGCAATA
>CAYLSP010000155.1:0-4456 GCA_964385935.1 uncultured Defluviitaleaceae bacterium | reverse complement strand
TTGCAGGTAATAATTCGCCTTTTTCAACGATTATTTCGCCGTCAACTGGTTTTCCATCTGTGCGGAGAACACCTACTTGATAGCTCATGTATTCGCCGTATTTACCTTCATGCATATTCTTTTGCAGAATATAGAAGTGGAGCTTGTTAGCTGCGTCATAATATTCATTTACTGTATTGCCTGATACGATATCCCTGCCGTCTCTTTCTTCCCACTGTACAATGCTACCCGGCTTAACGATTTCCCAGTTAGCAGGGTTATTTCCGGTCTTATTGCCATACTCTGTTGCATAGTAGCCCGTGTCGGTAAAGGAGATACCGGCGTGGAAAGTAGCGTTCGCCAACTGTGAAGCGTGAGCTAACGGATATGCAGCATATTCGCCGTTAAGTTCATAGTCAATCATGGCAATATCACCAAGGTGAGAATCAATTACCGCATGAGACGGATTGCTTGTGTTGGTATGATAACGTGTAAGCAATACACCATGGTCGTTCAAGTAGGAGTCATAACCAGTTTGATCCACTACTTCAACGGTAATTCCAGCAGCAGCCTTACGTGTATTAGTGAAACCTGTGCTAACGATAGTAGATTTATCTGCCCAGTTGCCTGTACCAAATTTTAATTTAATTCCCTTATAGAAGTTTTCCTGAGTCAGACCATATTTTGCGAGTTCTGGATAAAACTCGCTAGCAAGCGGAATATTACGTGATACAACATCGACTACAACTGGAGTTTTCCCTGCTAATTCCTGAACGCTGAGTTCAAGAAGATCGCCTTCATCGTAGTATCCAAGTCTTGTATCTTTGTTGTATTGCATTAAATGTACTGGAACAGATCCTGCTTCAACACCAGGAACCGTCCAACGGGCATGGTCGCCGAAAGGACCGGCAAAGGAACCGCGGCTCATAAGTTCCCAAGGCTCAGTTGCTGCGCGAGCAGTATCTACCCAAGGATTACCGTAGTTATCACCAATGCTGGAGATATGACCAAACTCATGAGCAAAAGTTGACATACCGTCATTTTCACCCTGTGTTGAACGAGGAATAGATCTACCTTTATAGCTATAGCTGCCCGCGTGAGACCATTCGCCTACAGCAGCTTCCCAAGATGTGAAAGATACATAACGAGTATTTTTTGTCTTTTCGTCACTATAACTATTTACCCAGTCCCAGTCAGCCTGAGGAAGTTTGAACGCAAACTCATTTAACTTTCCTTCAGCCGCTAACTTATCCCTGAGGGCAACAGCATCTTTGAAAGCCTGTTGGTTCGGATATCTATCAGCATATATATCCAGAAGTTCAGGTTGTTCGGTGAATATTTTTTCTACTTTTAACATTCTTGGTCCGGGTCCTAATGCTTCGGGAACATCTTCTCTGGTTTTGAACTGAGCCTGACCAAATTCCTGCCAAACACCTGATTCATCATAACCGGCATGAAGGAAGAAGAAAAAGTCAAACTCATCAAAGTCAACACCTTTATCCACTGACATTTTCTGTGCTAAAGTGTCAAAACGTCTATCAACGGCATTTTTCGTAAATTCAACATCAGCACCAGTGGTTCTCGGACCAGTACTATTCAGAAGCATCATTTTTCTGGTTACTTCATTCTCAACCTGAGTCTCAGTCCATCCTGGATTAGCTGCTACTATATCAGCTCTAAGAACAACAGGGTCTCCATAGCGGAAAGAAGGAGGGATGTCTTTATAAGTTTGAAAGTTAGAATTTACGTCATATCCCATTGTCTCAAACTCAAAATAAGGCAGAGTGAATGGACCATATGGTCTCAAGTCTGTTGCCCATTTTCCGTAGCTGCACTCGCGCCAGAATTCATCTATACCTACGAAATTATTGATTTCTTGCGGTTTATTAAGGAAATCAGCCCACCACTGAGCAAACATCGCATCTGTAACTTCCTCGCGTTTTATACCTTTTTCACTTGCAATCAGTTGTGGCACATCAAGAACAGGGTTTTTAGTAACTGTGTCTTGCATTCCCGAGCCGTCTTTATTATACATATAGTAACCCAGCGGGTCGCTTCCTGGTTCTCCTCGACTAATAAATTTTCGATCTAAATACTCAAACATCAGCAAGCCGCCGACAATAGGGCTGTTGGAACTATTATTACCCCAAGCAAACTTGTTATTAAGGCTGTCTGGATTCAGTTCTTTTGACCAGTCAATAACAGGGTTCCTGTTAAGATCATCCCATGTCATGTCCCTGTTCAGTTTCCAGCTCTGAGGGTCAATTGGCGGCGGAACAGCTTCCAAACCAATCTCTCCATTATCAGGAGCCGCATACGCCGTTACAGTTGCCAATCCAGGTACCAGTGGAGCGACAGCCATACTCAGCGTTAAAAATGCGCTTGTGACTACCTTAAATAGGTGTTTTCCATTTTTCATAAATAACATCCTCCCTTTTTTATTTCCTCTCTATAAGCATACAAGCAATAGCCTTTAAGTCCGATAACCCTTGGGGATTTTATATTTTAATAAAAAATTCCGATTACAATCGAAACTTAGCTAATCGGCTCAGTGTAATTCTTATATAATTCCGTTCAGCATCGTGAACTTACCCTGTATACTTATTGATAATATCATACAACTATTATCTGGATTTGTCAAGCAAGTTAAAAAATAATCACTAAAAATACGGTTCAAAAACGCTGTTAAAATGAATAAATTGACAATAACAAATTAATTACATAATTACGGAAGCCCCCCAAAAATCTATGTTCCCGACAATCCCCTTGTCCACATTCGCTATAATTTAATGCCTTTTTACCGTGATAAAGAATCACATTGTTAAATAATTGTCAGCGGTCACAATATAGTAATTCCGTCTGACATAAGCAATTTTTCTTTTCCAAAAACTACGTAATTCCGCCTATTTTCGGCTTGGGAATTGTCAAACATGAAATTGTTATTTATAAATATCAAGCTAGGAGCTACCTAAATAAGCCTGCTTGACATTCTAATATATATTTTATAATATTTTCATTAAAGATTGTATAGGCAGTACGTTTGGTTTGAATTGAAGCAAATAACAATTCAGGAGGGAAATTAATTGAGAAAATATTTTATGGTAACAGAGCGCATTGGCTTTTCGCGCTGGGAGGAAAATGATGAGGATTTAGCCTTTTCCCTTTGGGGTGAGAAAGAGGTTACAAAATATATTTGTAAAACCGGAGAGTTCACAGAGCAGGAAATTCTCAAAAGATTCAAAACTGAAACGGATAACGGTCGATTATTCGGCTTTCAATACTGGCCAATTTTCTATTTAGAAACAGGGGAGTTTATTGGTGTCTGCGGAATGAGACCATATGAGGAGAATATATATGAGTTTGGTTTTCAGTTAAAGAGTGAATTTTGGGGGAAGCGTCTGGCTTTTGAGGCCGCCTATGCCGCCATTAGCTATGCTTTTAATCACTTAGGCGCGATGGCGCTTTCAGCCGGACATCACCCCGAAAATGTAAATTCAAAAAAGGTTTTGGAACGTTTGGGCTTTAAACTCGTTGGAGAAACGTTTTATGCCCCCACAGGGCTGATACATCCCTCTTATCGGCTTAGTGCGGATGAATGGAGTGATTTGAACCACTAATATTAGCGCGGATGGCGAGAACTGTTTTTTCACTGACTCCATGTTGAGCCAGTCTGACTAAATAGCCCCCGTCTAAAAAACTTTCCAGTTGGTTGAAAATAACGAAATCTCCTTTATTAAAAACCTCACTGAATATGGATTTTTCCATGTCATAAACCGATACGGTAACGTTATCAGAAAGCATATAAAAGCCTGATTTATCAAATATTTCGCCACAGGTTTCAGCCACAAGATCCGAAGCTTCGATGTTATCAACGCAACAAAGTTCACCCGTTACTCCCTCTTGAAGCATAAGGTTAAAATCGGTGCATTGTCCGATTCCCTCTGTTTCCCAATCCCCTTTAAAAAAATCTTGTTCATATTTATCTAAGTTTATGGTATGATGTCCTTTATGAATCAGCTTGACTTTTCCGTCAAGAATCATAATGTGCCGCATATATCCGTTTAACTTTGTAAATGTTGACTCTAAAAGATCAACTGTGGCAACAGAAATTCTGAAAATAAAGTTTCTGTCTGAATAAAGGGCATATTTGGGGAAAATACATATTTCAGACGTTGTTCCGCCGTCCCATTTTGTTACCTTATAGTGACCTGATTTTTTTATTTCATAATCCAGACGCGGGGAATCAGACGCTCTTCCCTTAGGCGGGATACGCTCGGCTTTAGGTCTGAAAAGCAGTGCGTTCACCATAACCGCTATGCTTATGCCGATTATTGTATCGAGAATACGGTTAAGAGAGTAAAACAAAGGTTCAGCGTTCTTGTGTTCAAGCATAATGACCAAGTAGACAACACAGCCTATTGAAATACTTCCCTGCTTTTTAATTATATTAAAAACATAAATTAAAATGAGAAGACCT
>CAYLSP010000154.1:0-4471 GCA_964385935.1 uncultured Defluviitaleaceae bacterium | reverse complement strand
ACGGAGTTATCTATAACGAAAACGGTATCGACGTTCCTGCATTAATGGAACATTTTAATAAAACAAAAGACATTACTACATTCCCAGGCGTTAAATCAATCAGCATAAATGAATTCTGGGCTCTCGATGTAGACGCTCTTATGCCTTGCGCTCTTGAAAACGCAATTACAGCTGATGTAGCTGAAACAATCAAAGCTAAAGTTATCTGCGAAGGCGCAAACGGCCCAACAACCGGCGAAGCTGACAAGATTTTAGATGCAAAAGGCGTATTCGTAGTTCCTGATATCTTAGCAAACGTTGGCGGTGTTACTGTATCTTACTTTGAGTGGGTTCAGAACTCTTATAACTTCTACTGGTCTGAAAAAGAAGTTGCCGAAAAGCATGAAGTTGCTATGGCTAACGCTTTTGACGCTGCTTATAAAGTATCCCAGGAATACAAAGTTCCAATGCGTCAGGCTGCTTTCTTACATGCTATAAAGAGCCTTGCTACAACGATGAAGCTTAGAGGCTGGTACTAAGAACTGAGTGAAAATTAAAAATACCGCTGTAATCCGTTTATTGGTTACAGCGGTATTCTTATGTGCCCGGTTAATTATTCAGCAAGTTTTGTAACAGCCACATATATTTCAGAGATTTTATACCATGTGGCAAAGTCAACAATACCCGATGGCGGCAGTCTGAATACTTCTTGGAATGTCTCAACAGCAACTCTGGTTTCATCTCCGAAAACTCCGTCAACCTTCACCTTTTTAATTGCAGGAAAATTGTTTGATATAGCGTTTAATTGTTCCTGAATAGTTCTAACGTCCTGACCCGTAGAACCCATCTGTAAACTCTTACCGGGGAAGGAAGAAGGAACGCCCTCAACCTTTTCCGCCTCCATAAGAAAAATGTCGCTTCCATAATAGTTTCTTAAAATTTCAACATGACCGTATCCTTGGTCGCCTAAGTCTTTTGAACCCCATTGCGAAAGCCAGTTTGGACAGACTGATTTCTTTCCGTCACAATACTGTGTAAACAGAGGCTGACGAATATTAGGCTTAGTTATAAAAGAGGTAAATATTTCATCTACTATTACAGATATTTCTTTAAAAATTGTACGTCCGTTACTAAAGGCCTGATCTACAGCCGTTGAATTTGTAATAGTGAAATTAAAACCCTTATTTCTGTACCATTCTGTGTAAACCCTGTTCAGAGCCAAAGATATTATGGCTAAAATATTTGCGCGGAGGGTTTCCTCAGGCCAGGTTGCATAAATTTCGCAGCTTGCAACATTTTTTATATAATCCCTGAATGGAACCCAGACATTTTGAGCAGTCTTGTCTGTTGGAAGTCCCAGATGCACTATCATAAATTCGGGTATAACCGGTTTTGGAAGTACCACGAAACCTGTGGACGGCGGAAGCTCTTTAACGGGATCTTCAGGAATTTTCGGCGGGAATGTCCCCCATAATACCGGCTGCTTCATTGTCAAAATTTCCGGCTCATTTCCGTAGTTTACTGTAGGTCTCAGATTGACATCCTGAAATGCGGTTGAATCCGGAAACACTTGCACGCCTTTGACAATAACCGGCTCATATCCGTCCATTGTAACGCTTACATTATACTCGCTAAATGGCTGCGGCTGATTTGGCGCTAAAGAGTAGTCCACAGGCGGGGCGGGCAGATTGATTACGGGAGTCTGGCCTGATGAATCGGTTATGAGTTCTTCAATTACGTTAGCGTTATCATCCATTGGGGTTACACGTACTGTTGCGTTGCTTGCCGGCATACCGACATTTGTAGCAAAAGCACCTACCTGTAAACGCCCCTGATCAGGCAGTTCCTGTTTATTATAAATATTCTGGAGTGTGTATCGTTTATATTGCATAACCAACCTCCTCAGCTAACACCTAAATCTCCTTTAATAAATTAAAGGACTGATATAAATTAAGTCTGCCATAGCCCCATTGAATATTGGGATATTCCTGATTAGGGTCACGTTCACAACCCCTGATTAACAACGTTCTAACACTGTTGTTGTTCATGGCCACCTGATGTTTTTCCACTATTCCCCATTGAAGCATTAATGCACAGGCTCCTGTAGTGATGGCAGCGGAAACGCTTGTTCCTGTCATGGTTCCGGGTCCTGTAGGGTATAATCCCCCAACATTAACCCCAGGAGCAACAAAGTCAGGGGCTATGCGGGGCAGTCTTGTTGGGCCCCATGATGAACCCACATAAAGGCTGTCATCCTTTGTATTATATGCCCCGATAGCGATTGTACCTATTGACGTTGCGGGATTAACAATTGTGCAAGTAGGCTTTGGTGTTGTAAATTCTACGCCCGGGCTTCCCAGTCCTGTCATGGGCAGCCAGGCGTTATATTCCCCGCTTACAATAACATCACCATACAGAGTAATCTCCCATATTCCAGGGGTTGGATCAACGATTTGAACAAGAATATGCCTGTTTATTCCTAAATAATAACCTACACCAACAACTGATTTTTCCAAAACCAACTCTTTAGTATAAAGCCGCCCCGACACAATGGGAACCTTGCTTACCACCTCTCCCGCCGGAGATTTTACTGAAACAGAAATTTTATCATATGCCGCGTGCCAAATGGTGACTCTTACTGATTCAGATTTTGGTTCACAACTTACGCTGATTGTTTCCGTGTCACCCGTTTTCTGAATAAGCCCTTCTGTATGATGTTTTGCGTTGGCTTCATTCCCGGCACCTGAACAGAGAATAATGCCTGTTCTTCGTGAAATATTATTTAGATATTCCTCCATCAGCGTGAACCCGTCATGGCCGCCGGAATTTGTACCCAAAGCGATACATATAACCAGTGGTTTTTGAAGCTCTCCGGCTTTATCAACAAGATATTGTATTCCAAGCATGATGTCGGTAGATTCAAACACATTTTCTGTATCAGGAGGGACTAGAGTAGCATCTAAGTAATATTGCTTTGCCCTTCTTAATTTAACTGCGATAATTTCACTGTCTGGTGCAGCGCCCAAAAATTCTTTGCTCTCCCTACCTCCCGCTACAGAAGCCAAAAAACTTCCGTGCCCAACAGTATCCTTGTGTGGAACAATTTCAAAGGGATTATCGGAGGCAAGAGCTTTATTAATATCCTCGCTTGTATATTCTGAGCCAAACTCAACTTTTTTGGGGAAATTCCCGTCAATAGTCTGATCCCAAATATATCTTATTCTTGTAGTCCCATTTTCATATTGAAAAGTTTTCATTGTATAATCAATGCCGGTATCCACAAAACCCAGTAACACCCCTTGTCCGGTTAAAGTTAAGTAGGGTTGTTTCTGAATTCTTGTTATGCCGGAAGCATCAAGAGCTTCTTTGTCTAAAAGACCGTAAAGAAGAGGGACGATATTAATAAATTCATCGCCCAGTTCCTCACTCAGTTGCAGGAGTTTATCTTCGGGCGTATAAACTATAACATAACCTCCGTCAAGAAATGATCCCAAACGGATATAGGGCTTATCTTTAATATAATTTTTAAAGCTGTCGCTGTATATTGCGTTAAGGTCTACAGTAGTGGGCAAATTCATAAATTCCCTCAAAGTCATAGACTCTTGGTTTTTAGGGACTTCCTGAGCATTTAAACTAGTGTCCATTTTTGTCACTGGCTCCCCTTTCATATAATCAAGCAAAATGTCCATTGTATTTTTAAGGCAAAGAGCACCATAACCCCATTCAGGATTTGGATAACTCTCATTAGTTTCTTTTCTTGTTCCTGCTTTTAAAAAGGCCTTAACCCGCTGACCATATAAAAACGGATCATTTTTTTTAACAATACCCCACTCCATCATCAGAGCTACAGAGCCTGTAACAAAAGGTGCTGCTATGCTTGTTCCTGTGAAGGCGTCATAGCCCCCTCCTTTTAGGGGCGCTAGTATGTCTACGGCGGGCGCAACCAGGTCAGGCTTTACATAAACGTCGTTGCGGGTATAACCCTGCCCGGAAAAAAGAGCTATAGTTTCCAGACGGCTGTCATAGCCGCCTACAGTTATTACATTTTTGGAGGTTGAGGGCAGTGTTAATGTTGTGTTTAATGTTGGTTCTGTAAAGGCGGTTTTTTCGGATACGCTTTCCGTTATAGGAAGCCATACGTCATAACGACCATCCACTACTTTCAATGCCCTGATTCTTAATTTCCATAATCCCTCGGGAATTTTGCTGTCGGTGGATTTTATCTGAAAGAACATTTCTTGGTCTTCGTTAAAATGAGTTGGCTGACCATAGCTTGCATATACATGGATATCACCGAAATCAAGAACTTTTACCCGATTAGTGTAATTGATTTCTCCTGTTGTCTTTCCTCCCGGTAAGATGAGTTCAAATGTGAAAGTATCAACAAAATTCTTCCAAAGACTAATAAAAAAAGAGTCCAGCCCGCCGGAAGAAAAAATCTCAACGTCTTTCGTTTCTCCTGTTGATAATTTGCCTGAATGATGATGCGCTG
>CAYLSP010000153.1:0-4495 GCA_964385935.1 uncultured Defluviitaleaceae bacterium | reverse complement strand
ACAGTAAATTGATGATGAACGCAACTCCGTTGGCCTGTAGCCTTTGGAATAAAGATTGTCAAATAATTACTTGTAATGATGCTTCTATCAGGTATTTTGGATTATCTAATAAGGAAGAGTTTCTATCTCGCTTTGAAGAGCTTTCACCGCCATATCAACCAAACGGCGAGTCCTCAGAGAAACTAAAGCAGGTTCGTATCTCGCAAGCATTTGAACGTGGATATCTGCGTTTTGAATGGTTGCATCAAAAACTGGATGGTGAACAATTGCCTTCCGAAATAACATTGGTTCGGATAAAACATATGGATGAATATATTGTGGCCAGTTACTGCAGAGATTTGCGCGAAACAAAAGCAATGCTAGCAGAAATGGAAAAACGCAAAGAAATCGAGGCGGAACGTGACGCAACAGAGCGTAGCGCCAAAGCTAAGCTTAGATTTTTGGCAAACATGTCCCATGAAATCCGCACGCCTATGAACGCAATTATGGGCATGTCTGAGCTTTTAATGGACGATGTACTGACTCTAAAACAGCGCAATTATGTTACCGATATCAGATCATCTTCCGAAACATTGTTGGAGATTCTTAACGATATTTTAGACTTCTCAACGCTTGAAGCAGGGAAGATGGAGCTTACCCTTAAAGACTATGGGTTTATCTCATTCCTCGATAATATTACCAGTATGGGAACTCATATAGCCAAACGAAAAAATTTGGAATTCTTCTTTGAAGAGCACGGTGATATACCACCATATTTCTATGGTGATGAAGTGAGGCTCAAACAAGTGCTGTGGAATATTATCGGAAACGCCGTAAAATACACCCCAGAAGGTTCTGTAACGTTTACTGTCACGGCATTGGAGGATACAATCCGCTTTGATATCGCCGACACTGGTTTGGGTATTAAAGAAGAGGATATTCCTACTCTATTTGACGCTTTCTCACAATACGACAAGGAAAAGAATTATAATGTTACCGGAACAGGCTTGGGACTTAGCATCGTCAAAGGCTATGTTGAACTGATGGACGGTAAGATAGAAGTAAAAAGCAAATATGGCGAGGGCAGTGTATTTACGGTAATTGTCCCCAAAGTCATAGGGAAAAAAGTGGAACTTGATGATACACCTGAGTCCACAGTCTATCTGACGGGTTGCACCGCTAGAGTTTTGGTAGTTGATGACAATGATATTAACCTGAACGTGGCTACCGGTTTGTTTGGGGCGTTGGGTGTTTCCATTGAGACCGCTACATCTGGCATGGAAGCCGTTGAAATGGCAAAAGCTAATCAGTATGATATAATTTTTATGGATCACATGATGCCGGGAATGGACGGAATAGAGGCTACACATGCTATCCGGCAGTTAAGTGAAACTCATCGCACCATGACAATTATTGCCCTGACCGCCAACGCAATAAAAGGTGACAAGGAAATGTTTTTAGCCAGCGGCTTAGATGATTTTTTGTCCAAGCCAATAAACAAGAGGGAACTTAACCAAATGCTTCTGAAATGGCTGCCTGTGGATAAAATCACTTTTAACGTAGGCGGGAATGTTACAGATTCTGATCAGGATGTGCAAGCTATTGCAGATCTGAAAGAAAAGTTGTCTGGTATTTCCGAAATGAACGCAGAAATCGGCCTGTTACGGACGGGGGGAAATCTATCTTCCTTCTTAAAATCTTTAGATATCTTCTGCAAACGGGTGCCCGAATACACTGAAAAACTTTTGGCAACTCTGTCCAGAGAAATGCTGTCTGAATACGCCATTATAGTCCACGGGCTTAAAGGCGCACTGGCTATGTTGGGCTGTATGGGCATGTCTGGTTCAGCCGCCGAACTAGAAACGGCGTCTAAAGGCGGAGATCTTGAATATTGTCTGAGTCATAACGAGCAGTTTATGCAATCGCTTGTGGATCTTCAGCAACAGCTTATGAGCGTCTTGCAAGAACCGGTCTCAGAACAAAATGAAAATAAGCCTCCTTGCGATCCAACACATTTGGAATCAATGCTTCTTGAAATCAGAGAATCGGTTGATGGGTTTGACGGAGACACCGCAATGTCAAAAATTCAGGAATTACTCACGTTTTCGTTAGAGCCTAACCTTGCAGACAAGCTTAAAAAAATACAGGCGTGTCTTGAAGGATTCGATTTTGACGGTGCATATGAATATTTAGAGAATATCCAATAAAAACAAAGGGCTGTTGCCTATAGGCACAGCCCTTTGTTTATAAGTAATCTTGCTATTTTTTCTCTAGTAGCTTTACGGTAACTCTACAACCTCTCTCTTCGTTGTTCTCGATTAATAATTTTCCATTGTGATCAGCTATGGTTTTTCCTGAAATGAAAAGCCCAAGGCCGCTTCCGTTTTCTTTAGTAGTGTAAAAGGCTTCGGTAACTTTTTTAATGTCTTCTATTCCGCAGCCGGAATCAGAGACGGATACAACCACATAACCTCCTTCCGTATAGATATGAGCCTTTATTTCTCCTTTGTAATCCATCGCTTCAACAGCATTTTTGAAAATATTATCAAAGACGTTTTTTATCTTTGTTAGGTCGCCGGAAATAATGAATTTGTTTCCGGTGACAGAAAGATTAAAGGATACTCCGTTTAGGGCAGTGGACATTTCCTCAATAAGACTAGAAATTATCTCCTTTATATCAACGTCTTGAGCTATTTTTTCGTAGGGTTTGGCGAAAGAAATAAAGTCTGTAATTAAGTCGTTGATTCTGTCCAGTTCACGCCGCATCATGACATAGTTTTTTGTAAATTCATGAAGAGTATCATTAAGCTCTAATAAATCCAAATTCGCTCTTACAAGAGAAATAGGGTTTTTAACCTCGTGAGCCAAGCTGGCTGCAATTTGCTCTATTGAAACCTCATATTCGTTATTTACTAAATCATTGCTCATGGAAGTCCTCCTATTTCGGCGGCAATTTTAGTACTTTCCCAAAATAAATAGTATCAGGGTCCGTTAAGTCGTTAAATTCCATTATTGCCTGAACCATATCAGAAGTGCCATAGAATTTCTTGCTTATAAAAATCAAGTTATCCCCTTCCTGAACAACATAGGTTTCAGGAATGTCATTAGCTTGCAGGTTGTTGGTTCTGGGTTCCAATGCTACAGCAGGCGGCGTTTGACTTGCAGGGACGCTTGAAACGCTTGGAGTAGCTGAGGCCGGTTGATTTATGGCAGAGTTTGGAGTAGGTGATGATGTTGGCGTTGGCATAGGCGTTGGTGAAGGTGTTGGTGTATTGCTGACAGTCGGTTGCTCTGTATGTTTAACTGTGGCTTCAAGCGGCCCGGCATCATCAATATCTGTAACCAAGTTATTGGCGGAATCTGTTGCAGAACTATCCTCCGCTAATTCACTGGATTTATTCATGTCGGCTTTGTTGGAAGGTGCGAAAACTGCCTGCGTTGAAATCTGGCTTACCTGATTGCTTAGATAATTATAAGCTGTACTCATAACTGATATGTTGTCTTCAAGCCGTCCTATCCTGTCTTGACTTTGGATCAGACCGACTCCTGTAATAAAGCATATTACAAACAAAATGCAAGAAAAACTTATTAGCATGTTTATTGGCCGTGGGTCTCTTGAACCGCTTTTGACGGCATTTTTTGTTCTGTCTTCATAGGTTCTTCTTGCGGCTGATAGTCCCCCTTCAATATACTTGTTATTTCTCTTAAATTCCTTAGGTCGCTTATCTTTCTCATAATCCTCAACTTTTATAGTTTGAACGTCTCTAACAGAATTTTTGTCCGATTTCTTTCCATAGGGTGATGAAAGTCCTTCATTTGAAGGTTCGCCTATGCTGAAATCCTGTATGTAGTTGTGCATCCCCTCGTTTTTGTCGTAATAAACAAAATAGCCGGGGCACTCAACAAGTTCTGTTTGTCCATCATTCCAATAATAAAAGGTGCTGGATTTTTCCAGCGGGTCGTTTACAAGCATGACGTCATACCGCTTTGGGAAAGTGTTCATGTGGTATTCGGCGTAAAACGGATTTAAATAAGTTCCATAACCGGGCTGGGATTGCATCCAACCCATTATTTCATAACCGGGAAAATATTTTTTTATCTGCTGTCCCGCATTATAAAAAGATTTTTTTGTGAAAGTCTCTATACCGTCAATAAACTCGCTGTCGGCGCTTTGCAGTGCTCCGCAAATAAATATGTAGTCATGTGAATCAATTACTATGTGTTTTCCGATTAAAAACGCTATTTTTTCGTTGTCGGCTCCAGCCTTGGCGTATTGGTTCAGATAGGTGTAGGCATAATCCTCTATATATATTTTAGGCCCATCACCAATTGTTCCAATTTGCTTTACATTTGACGGCAGTTCAAAATCTTTCATTCCCCTCATCCCTTCCTAAAACATAGGTAGCGATTTAACTTAATAATAGAACATTAAATCACTATATATCTGGGACAACCCAAATTTTGAACATATAATACCATGAATATGCCGATTATTTTGGCAAATTCTGCAATGTAA
>CAYLSP010000152.1:0-4530 GCA_964385935.1 uncultured Defluviitaleaceae bacterium | reverse complement strand
TTTCTATCAACCTGTGACACCTCTTTACCCGGTAAAAGAATGTATTCCATTATCTCTTTTGAAGACAGACCGTATCGAACTCCTTCTAAAAGAGAGGTAATGTTATTAATTTCTATTTCTTTATAGAATAAATATGAAAGTGTAATGGCCAAAGTGTTACTTTTATGGCTTGTTGCTCTATAAGCCCTCGTCATTGCGGTGTAATGAAAAAGTTCGATAGAACCGTTAAAGCAGGAGCTATAGGGCGAAGCTTTTATTTCATTTATCATTTCATCAACAGTCACGGCCTCTGCCATTCTCATAAGGCTTTTAGCGGATAACAGGTGGTGAATGGGTATCAGATAAGTATAAATTTCCTGGGCTTCCATTTTGAAATATTTTTTGAGCCTGTAAACCCATGTTATGTTTGTAACATCAATCTCTACGCCGTATAAATTTCCCAAAACTGTTTTATTGTTTTTATCGAACAATCTAAGTGATTTATGAAGCTGCATAAAGTAGTATAAATTCATAGCCATGCTCAGTTCAAATATAGAACCGCCGTTTTCATAAGCTCTTGACAAAACTCCATAAAAAACCGAGCCTTTCATATTTTCAATAAATTGAGCAACTGTCGTTGAGGATAGAATGGCTTCTGCGTTCACTTTAGACTTATGATAGAAAAAGTAGTTAAGTTCTGGCGAGGAATAAGCACTTTCCCTTTCGTCATAAATAGAGGCCAAAATGTTTAGCAGAATATTAATCTCATATTTTAAGAAAAGTGTTCCAAGACAATATCTGACATTATAGTCTTCAATAAATTTATATATTTTAAGAAAGTCATAATAAAGCGGAAGCATAAGCTTGTGTTCAAGCTGCTCCCTGCTTATATATTCCGTTTTATCACTTTTTAGAGATTTTTCATAACTGGGATGTTCCAGCAGTCTTCTGTTAACATCTTCGACAGACTTCAAAAGGGACAGATTTTCATAATCTTCTTTTTTGAGCAATTTCCCTTTCATGGCCAAAACTTTTGCATTAAGACCGCAGTAGTCCACAAAAATCACTTCCCGATTATTTTATGAAAAATTTCAGACTCCCATTCCTCGTGATGTTTGTCAAAGCTGACTTCCATCTCAGAAAATTTCCGCTGTGACTCAGTGCTGATTCCGGCTATTTGAGCCATGGTTTCAGTATGAGACGCTTCTCTGAGTCTCTGAATTTCGTCCTCTGTTTCTTTTTTGATTTTTTCTTCAATCTCAATTTTCTTTAACCTGATTTTTTCTTCTAATCCGGCTCTTTTTTCCTCCGGCCTTTTTGTGACAATGGAGGTTTGTTCTTCGATTTTCATAAGATCCTTAAATATGTCCTCTGTTTTGTCAGTATTATTAATATTTCCCATATAAATACCTCCAATACTGTAAAATTATATTTCTCAAACGCGCAAATCACCTTCTCCCTCGGGGGGAAAAGGTGATACCTCCGAATAATGGCAAAGCAATTATTTTCATACAGTATAATACAATAAAATTAGTAAATCAAGATATTTTGAATATTTTAATTTTCCCTCAGTTTAACAATATTAGCAGCACTTCTACGCAAATCTTCATCAATTTTTGCATAGTGTTTCTTTGTTGTATTAACGTCAGCGTGTCCCAAAACCTCTGCTACAAGATAAATATCTCTCGTTTCACGATAGAGATTTGTGCCGTAGGTGCTTCTTAGCTTATGAGGGGAAATATTTTTTATTGTTGTGACAGTCCTGGTATATTTTTTCACAAGATTCTGAATGGCGCGATCAGTTAATCTTTTGTTTTGCAAAGACAGGAAAAACGCAGTTTCATGACCGGGACGCGGATTAATTTCTTTTCTTTCGGCTAAATATGCGCTAAGGGCATCATAAACTTCATCGCCGAAATATAGAATCGCTTCGTCTCCACCCTTTCTCAGAATCTTCAAAATTCTATGATTAAAGTCAACGTCGTCCAAATCCATTCCCACAAGCTCTGAAATACGCATTCCCGTTCCCAAAAGAAGAGTCATAATGGCCAAATCACGGGTTTTTGTATGTTCGTGATATTTCTGCTGTCTTTCGGACAGTTTTCCCCCTGATTCCGTTTCGTCAAGGAGTTTTGCAACTTCATCAACATCCAGCGTAGTTATGTTTTTTTGATGAATTTTCGGCAGCGGAAGCTGACACGTAACATTTTTTGAAAGCTTTTGTTTTTTGTAAAAATAGGAAAACATTGACCTAAGTGCGGATAATTTCCGTGATTTTCCAAGCTCTTCATTTGAGTAGCCTTTTTCAACAACACCTTGTTCAATTTCAATATTCTTAACATAATAGCTTAAATATTCGGCATATTGTTCTAAAATGTCCACATTTATTACTTCTAAATCGGAAATTTCAAGAGACCATATTTCCTTTTCCATGAAATATGGAATTTCTTCCTTCAAAAACCGAAAAAAGACTCTTAAATCAAGGGCATAGGCAACCTTTGTACGGGGCAGAGTTCTTTCCGCAGTCCCATTAAAAAACTCGGCTGCAAAGCGTGGCAGTTCCTTCAGGATTTCCCTTAGTTTCAGCGTTCTTTCTATTTTAACCGATTCATTGTAACTTCTAGACATTTTATCACCCGATACTTTTTTCAATTTCGGTTTTTAAGACCTATCTTAATAATTTTCAACGATTTCTCCCATATAGAAATAATGATAATCATCCTTATAAAAATTCTTAATAAAGTCATCAGCGAATTTTTCTTTTAAAGAATCTTCATAGTGTATGACACATTCATAATAGTATTCACAGCCAGACACAACAGGAGAATCTGTCACTTTGGCCGGAATAAAGTTAACGATTTTGCTCTTATCCACGTCACGGCCTGATTTTACGCCGCATTCCTTTAATTCTACTTTTAAAGCGTCAACGGGAACGCTTATAGTAAAGTCTTTTGCGTTGTCAATAAGTCCTTTTGTATACCTCTGAGGGCGCACATAACAGATAAAATGGGGTTTGTTCCACATATAGCCGATAAATCCCCATGCTACAGTCATTGTATTTATGTTTCCGTTCCTGTCTTTGACTGTTAAAAACGCGCCTTTGGTTGCAAAATTATTCATCATCACTTCTATTTTGTCAAATTGTTTCATATTATCCTCCTAAGAATTTTCTATAATTAGTATAGTAGTTAAAGTTAATTGTTGTCAATAAAATCTCCGAAGAATCTGCCGCGGACTTGTAATTTAAATAAATATATGTTATGGTTGAATTGTACAAATTATTATATAGGGGGAAATATTATTTTGGTTAAAGTTAAGAAAGTAACAGCTCTATTATTAGGGCTTGCGTTAACGGCATCTGTTTCCGTAACGGCTTTTGGGTCAAGCAACGACTATATTTTAAACATCAACGGCAAAGCGGCGGTTTTAACAGAAGAAACAAGTCTTATTACTGTGGGCGGTAGGACATTATTGCAAGGAGAAACATTTTTAAAATTATTTAACAAAGACGGCTTGCTTACTTATAACTATAACGAAACTGAAAAATCAGTGACAATTAAGAATACTGATACAACGGTAAAGCTTTTTATAGACAAAGACGAGGCCGAAATTAACGGCGAAAAGGTCTTAATTGACGGTGCTTGTGCAACTTTGAAAAACGGCAAGGTGTATATTCCGTTAAGATTTACTGCTGAGGCTATTGGTTTAACCGTAAGCTGGAATCCCCAAAGCTCGGCAGTAGGGGTTATGGACGACGAGACATTGGATTATATTTTTGCTCTGCTTAGCAACACGCAGCAGGATGATAAAAATGCAAAGTCAGCATTTGAATTCAAAATGGATACGAACATGGATTTTGCAATGAAAGGCGAGACCCATAACATGATTTCTGGATTTTATATGCTTATGGAGCGGGATCAAGCTAATAAGTTCCAACATTTCAAGCTAAGAATTTTTATGAACTCCGAATTTTTAGATCGTGATGAGACTATAGAGTCGTATGATGATGGCATTAACACTTATGGAATTTTTGATGGAAGCGTTATAATAAGCCCTTCTACACTTTCTCAACAAAACGACACCAGTTCCTTAGTTAGTTACCCTGTGTTTAACTCCATTGATCAAAGCAATCTTGATAAAGGCACTTATGCGGGATTGCTTATCGATAAAGATAATAACGGTAACCATATACTAAAGGGCGTTATACCTATGTCTGAAGAAGCCTTTAAATCCTCACTTGGCTTGATGATTACGTCAATGGGCTATGAAGAAATGATAAGCGGTATAGAACAAAGCACGCCAATTCAAATGAATTTTGAGTGTATCATAAATAAAGATACAGGGGCTCTTATGTCCATAAAAATTGACGAAACTATTTATTTAACTGCGCAAATCTATGATGAGGAAGTTGATATGGTTTACTTAATATCTTATGACATTTCTAATCGAGACTCAAACACAGCCGACTTTGAATCCGTCGTGCCTATGGAAATTAAATCAAAAGGGATTGTTAAAGAATACACCTATTAATTCATGTAGGATGAGTTCATA
>CAYLSP010000151.1:0-4530 GCA_964385935.1 uncultured Defluviitaleaceae bacterium | reverse complement strand
CCATCACCACAACCCGGTTGGCAAGGGCCGCTTCCTCCATAAAATGGGTTATAAAAATAACGGTTATGCCACGCTTGTTAAGTTTAAGAACCGTCTCCATCACTTCAGCCCGGCCAACAGGGTCAAGCATAGCTGTAGACTCGTCAAGCACTATACATTCAGGCTTCATAGCCAAGACCCCCGCAATGGACACGCGCTGTTTCTGGCCGCCCGATAACATATGTGGCGAATGAGCCGCATGACTAAGCATGTCCACAGCAGCCAAAGACTCATCCACACGCTGTCTAATTTCAGCCGAAGGCACACCCATGTTCTCAGGGCCAAAAGCCACGTCATCCTCAACAGTGGTGGCGATTATCTGATTGTCGGGGTTTTGAAAAACCATCCCAGCCTTTGACCGAATGGTCCACACATTCCCCTCAACCGAGGTGTTAAGCCCATCCACCCAAATAACACCTTCGGATGGCAATAAAATCGCGTTAATATGCTTGGCAAGGGTCGATTTCCCCGAACCGTTTCGGCCCAACACAGCCAAAAGTTCACCCTTTTTCACCAGCAAATCCAGTTTGTTTACAGCCAGAATCTTTTCGCCCGATTCATCCTCATAGGCATAACTTATGGACTGAGCCCAAACCATATTCTCACAAGACGGCCTTTGCATTTAATCACGCTGCACTTTCGGTTATTGTCTATTTGTACAAATAAAGATTTTAACACAAGTTAAATCTAAAATCAAATATATTATTATAATGGAAATTTTTAATTGTGATATTGAACCAAGTTTAATCTCATCTATTTTAGGAAAAGCTACAATAGATTCACGGAATAAAATTCACTTAATTATATAAAAATTAGTTTAAAAATGTATTGCATATTTTGTTCATCTATTATAAAATATTTTAGGTAACTTCTTTGCTGCAAGGCACATAACTCTAATTTAAGAGGTATCAAATCAGACTATTTAAGCATAAACTATACATATAAGTTCAGGAGGAACAGAATGAGACAAGCAAAACAATTTCTTAGTCTATGGACTGTGGCTTTTCCCACTAATAGACTAAGAACCGATCCGCTAAGATCTACTTATATTGATGTCGACAATCTTCCAGCTTATAAGGAGGTTAATGGCGAAGACAAAAAGAGAACTAACGGCCATTTCATCAGAGAAGCAAAAAACATAAGATAAAGCATGGTGGGATATTATGTATGAGTACTTAACTTTTATCAGTGCTGTTTCAGCACTGATTGTGATGTTCATAATAACTATGCTTCAAATTAAAACAGAACCAACCTTTGGCCTGCCTTATAATTATTATTACAAAAGAAAATCTTTTTTTGTCACAGAGCTTATTCTTTTAGCTGTTTCATTTTTCTCATTTCTTGCGTTTTCTCCGGATTATCATACAATTCCTATTAAAGGTATGTTTATCAATTTTGAAAATGAAATCCTGCTTTATCTGGCTCGCCATTCACACTTTATTTTTGTATTTTTAGGCTTACTATATTTTATTGTGTATGCGATAGTTTATCATGCTTACCCCAAATGGGTCTGGAGAGAATGCGTTCGTCATATGGTTAAATGCTTTGGAAAAAAAGCACCGTCAAAATATGAGTCTTCCATAAGTAACGCACTATACTACTCTAAAAAACTTGCGCAAAATGGTAATTATAAAGCCCTTTATAATAATCTTTCTGAACTAATTAAGTATGCCAGGTCGAAAGAACCGGATAACGAAACATCAAATGACAGCTTAAATTTATTCAAAATGTTTTTCACTGCCCTGATATCCGATACTAGCGATACAGACATATTAAAGATTTCAAAGGGTATACATAGAGAAAACTCTGTTATTCTCAATACTGAGAAATTTAAGCATAAAGATCCATTTCTGCTTGATCTTATTAATATTGCGCTATTTGTCTATTTCATATCCAATAACATTAAGCGGGATGGAGTGGATAGGGCCGCCGGAACTATCTTAAACCAACTGTATAATCTGAAGTTTTTTAGTGACACTTTGATCAAAGACATTGCTCTTCTTGTCTATATGAATTGCATTTATCAACTTTATATAAATGTAAATAAATCAGCGGTTCTGATTAGCAGTGAACTAAAATCATTAATCTCCCCCGATATTAAGAATAAACAGGAAGCTATGTTAAGATGGCTTGCCCAAATAAGTATGATTTATGAGCATTATGATTTATGGAGTATAGCCGACATAATTGTGGATATAGATTCTAGCTATGACTATTTTCAGATATATGAGTATGATTACCAAGAAAATTTATATAGGGGAGATTTTACATGAACGCTATGGAGAGCTATTCAGTAAAGATAAGCATGGCCGCCTATATAGACCAAATTATTCGTTCTGATAATGATGGCTTTGATTGGCTCGCTATGGGCTCTTTTGATGCCATTAAAATCGAATGGATTAAGAATAAACCCAACTCTTTTGTAATGGATAATGGTTCAAAGAACTTCAGCGACTTTAGTTTACAATATGCTATCCTTGAAAAAACAGCGGTGACGGGCAATACATTTGAAAAGAAAATGGCAAATAAAAAAGACTCTCCATTAATTGTTATCACTTTCGTTAATTACGCTCGTGAAAAGAAAAATAATATATTTGAATTATCTAAGCAACTGGGAGTAAGCAACGATAATTTAGTAATTTGTTATTCCTTAGATTGTTATGACTTAGTTTTGATATCATACCATGACAGCATGAAAAGTGTGACCGAGTTCTTCAAAGATCTATATAAAAACCAATCCGTTTGCTACACTTACTCTGTTCTGGGTTTAAATAAAACCTTCCTTAAACCTAGAAATGAACTTAATGCCGAGGAACTTGAGGCTTATGATAAGATATACCATTTAGAGGACGATCCAACCTTTCTTATATCAATGTCAATGGATCCAAGGCATATTGTCGACTTATCTGACGTCAAAGCTGGCGTGTTTATAGGTAATGAGAGCTTGCGTTATAGAAAAGAAATTAATCTGTCTGATTTATATGAAATAAACCAAATAGGTGGCCCCCTAGATGGCAAAGGCAAGATCGAAACACGCATAACATTGAATAATGATGACGGTTTATTTGAGCACCTGAAAAACGAATTTAACGCTCTGGAGAAAATTGAACCCAATACGAAACCATCTTTTATACAAGATGCTTTTCTCATGAGCATAGTGAACCAATTGGACAAGTTATCCCATGAAATTAATAAAGAAGATGTAAAACTGCCTTCATCCACCCGTTCCACAGTTGAACTTGTTATTGGCGAGCTTTATTCTCTTTGCCGCCGAATTAGCCAATTCAGAAAAACACCGTATTTAGATTGCATTTTATATCAGATAATTCTTGCTTTTCATCAGTATTGTTCTGTATTTCAAAAGGTATATAATGAACCAGAATTAAATAAAGAAAGCATTATGCCGTTTTTAGATGTGTTAAATGTTTTGCTGTTTAGAGTTGTCAATTCAAACGTTCAGCTTATTCAAAGACCTGTTTTTTTGACGAACCAGTTTGACTATTGGGCTCAAATGGGGTTATTTTATAGTGCATTTTGCAGTTTGGCTTCAAAAGAGCTTTCATATATCACAGATAAAGAAAATAAGACTGACATCCCAACCGCCCCTAAAAATCCGTCATATCAATTCGATACCCAGAATGTATATTTTGTTGTCCCTATAATAGAAAAACTATTTTCTGTTAACAGTGTGTTGGCTATGAACAATTTTCAGAATAATAAACATGAAGGTCTATTTTACATAAATCTGCCTATAGCTTTTATGAAGGACTATTCCAATGTCATGATAGCCCTTTGTCATGAAGTTGGCCATAACTCTATCTTTCACAAGGACGGAATAACTGGCCTAACCAAGGGATTTGCTATCAAGGCCATCAGTCAATTCTTTTTAGATATTATTGTTAATACGATCCTTCTCGAACAAAATATTAAGGATATAGATAATAAACTTAAAAAGCAATTAACTAAAGTTACAGAATGGTTGGATGATTATTTTGAACAGCTTGTTAGTCAACACCTGGGGTCAGAAACATATCAAAATATATCAACTTATATGTTTTTTGACCTGTTTGGAAACTTTTATCAAGTAATAGATAGAAAAGTCCTTCTTGCCATTATAAAACAATTGCTTCCTCATTTGTTTTCTCCGGAAAAAACGGCATCTGAAGAGCTAAAAAACAAGCTTATAATTGAAAATCTAATTTCTAAAATATTTGAAATAATTAAACATGAAATTCTAATTAGAACAGAATTTTATCAAGTCAATAAATATGCATCGTTTTTACGTTCTATAAAGCGCGTGGCTTTTGAATGCCCTGTTGATCTTTTTATGATCTATTTACTTGGCATTGATTTTAACCAATATGTGGAGAGCCTTATTAGTATAAGCCGGTTTACGCCCGACCATGAATTCATTGAGGATAAACTTTCTCTAATATGGAGAATTGTTGGTGTGGCCTATGTGGCTAGAGAAAAACTATGGTGGACAAACTT
>CAYLSP010000150.1:0-4564 GCA_964385935.1 uncultured Defluviitaleaceae bacterium | reverse complement strand
AAGCTCCGACGCTCTTATAAGGCGTTTTATTGTGGGAAAGACAATAGATTCAATTATTATCGGGCTAATGTTTTTCATAATCTGCCTGATTGTAAAAGCGCCCTTCCCCTCGCTTTTAAGTATAATTATCGGCGTTACTAATATGATTCCCTTTTTTGGGCCATTTATCGGGGCAGTGCCCATAGTTTTTATAACTATAATTTATGACCCTGTTCTGTCCCTTTGGATGATTTTGATTATTTTCCTATTACAGCAGTTCGACGGAAACATCCTAGGTCCGAAAATTTTGGGGGATTCAACGGGCATAAGACCAATCGGAGTTATTTTCGCCATTTTAATAGGTGGCGCAATCGGCGGAGTATTTGGGATGTTCTTCGGAGTACCAATATTTGCAATACTTACCACCTTGCTCAAGAACATTATTGACCGCAAGTATGCCGAAAGAACCCAAGCGGCTGAATCGACTGTTGAAGAGGAGAAAAATTTATCCGATAAAGAATTAAAGACAGAACGTGACGGAGGAGAAAAATGACATCCCCGAAAAAAGCAAATAGATTTATGCTTATGATTTTAGTCATTCCTATTTTTGCGCAAATTGCCATAGGCTTTGCCACAGTTTTATTATTCGGAGGCAGACTGCCTGTTTCCTTGGTAGAGTTTAATATCATCTGCCAGTTAATTACCACAATTTTACCCATTGCGCTATATTTTATAATTACAAAACAAAAAGTTTCAAGAGTTTTACCGACTAGAGAACTGGGCTTTGTAAACATAATTATTATACTTGCCATAATTATATTTATTCAGCCTTTAAGTATGCTTTTATCAGGCATTTCTGGTCTTTTGTTCCCCAATGCCGCCGAAAGCCTTTTAGATACTGTTGTAACAACTGATCCCGCCGGGATAATCCTTAGCTTTATTACCGTTTCCGCCATACCGGGGATCTTTGAAGAAATTGCCATGAGGGGAATCGTTTTCAGGGGCTATCAGAATATACCTTTCAAAAAGGCTGCGCTAATAAACGGACTGTTTTTTGCCATCTGGCATTTACATCCACAACAATTTTTATACGCTTTTTTGCTAGGCTTTTTATTCTGTTATTTAGTAAAGCTTACAAAGAGCATCTATTCTTCGATTTTGGCGCATATGACCATGAACGGAATCCAACTCCTGATGTACTTCTCCTCGTTAGCGGCAGAAAAGACTGGAGAATTTTCACAAACAAAAGCGCTTTTGGAAACCATGTCAGATAGGGAAATAACTCTAATGGCCATTACACAACTAATGCCAATATGTATAATCTCGATTCCGATTCTTTTAATCCTTCTTTTCCTTCTTGCTAAGATAAACATGTCTAAAAACGGCAATGTTTTTGAAACAATTCCTGAGTTTCCAAAGTCGGTAATATATACGAAATCCTTTTGGGCAATTATTGCGGTATACATTATATACTGCGGTCTATCCCTGTTTTTGGGGCTTCTGCCAACAACGGCCTGAAAGTAATTAATTATTTTGGGTTCACATATAATCTATAATGGAGAAGTGTAATGATTTTGCGCTTCATAAATATATATCGAAAGAAGGAAAGTTATGGGCAAAAAAGTTATAGCTGTTGTATTCGGCGGAGTCTCAACTGAGCATGAAGTTTCAAAAATGTCCGCCGCCACAGTTTTGTCAGGGATCCCTTCGGATAAATACACTTGCGTACCCGTTTACGTTTCAAAAGAGGGTCAGTGGTTTTTGTATGACGGCCCTATAGATAATTTTAGAAATATAAAATGGGAAAAACATGGTACTCGAGCCATATTAAGCCCCGACACGTCAGACCGTGGACTTTTTCGCATAGTATCAGATAAAGTGAAAAAAATAAACATAGATGCTGTTTTCCCACTCATTCACGGCGCTACTGGGGAAGACGGCTCAATACAGGGTCTATGCAAAATGGCGGGTATTACCTGCGTTGGCTGCGGCGTTCTGGCTTCGGCTCTTTGTATGGATAAATCTTATACTAAAATAATTGTTGACAGTCTAAAAATTCCTCAAGCCACCAACTTTGTTACAGACCTTAATGAGAGTAACAGCAGCATAGCCAAAAAAATGCGCTATAAAATTGGATATCCGGCCTTTGTAAAACCCGCTAATACCGGCTCATCTGTTGGAATAAGCCGGGTTGACAAAAAAGAGGATTTATATGAGGCGATTCAGCTTGCTTCCGCCTATGACGAGAAGGTCATAATAGAAAAAGCCGTTATTGGGCGAGAGCTGGAATGTGCCGTTATGGGAAATGACGAACTCATTGCGTCCCCTGTTGGAGAAATTTTATCCGCTAACGAGTTTTATGACTATGAGGCAAAATATTCAAGCAAAGAATCAAAGACTGTGATTTCTCCTGAGCTGCCCGAAGGTGTTGAGGAACAGATTCAGGATTATTCAAAGCGTATTTTTAAAGCAATGGGTTGCAGAGGATTCGCCAGAGTGGACTTTTTCCTTGAAAAAGATACCAACAAAGTGATTTTTAATGAAATAAACTCAATTCCCGGTTTTACCTCTATCAGCATGTTCCCAATGCTAATGGAAGCCGCCGGTTATTCCCTTTCATCACTTATCGACTGGCTGATTTCTTTAGCTTTTGAGGGTTAGTTATGGAGGGGGGAGAAAGAGCGCAGGACGCTATTGGGATATTTGATTCGGGGGTGGGAGGGCTCACAGTCGTTTCAGAAGTTATGAAAGAGCTGCCCTGTGAAAAAATAATCTATTTCGGCGATACTGCCAGAGTACCCTATGGCTCTAAATCCAAAGAAACCGTTACAAAATACGCAATGGAAATTATGGATTTTCTTATAAAAGAGCGGGTTAAGGCAGTTATTGTCGCCTGTAACACAGTCAGCAGTAACAGTTATGAAGAGCTAACAGAACGTTTCAGCCTGCCAATATTTGAAATGGTGAAAAGTGGGGTGTCCTCCCCTGAGCTTGAAGGTTGCAAGAGAGTTGGCGTAATCGGCACAACTGCCACCATAGGAAGCGGTGCTTATGAAAGGGAAATAAAAAGAGTTTTTCCTGAGACGGAGGTTTTTTCAAAAGCCTGTCCCCTTTTTGTACCGTTGGCTGAAGAGGGTTGCACATTTAACGAAATAGCAAGACTTACATGCGAAATGTACTTGCGCCCTCTTATGGATATGGAAATAGAGGCTCTCCTGTTAGGCTGTACGCATTATCCGCTTTTAACGGAGCAGATAAAACAAATAGCCGGTAATGCAAAAATAGTGAATCCGGCGGTTTGTGCAGCAAAAAACATAAAATTATATCTTGAAAAAGAGGGTATGCTGAACAAAAGCTTAGAATCGCCTCAACATAAGTTCTTTGTCAGCGATAATACGCTTAAATTTAACGAGATATCTAGGCTTGTATTAAAAGATACTTATGAAGCGGTTAAAGTAAATATTGTATAGTAAACTAAAGCATGAAGGAGTTACATTAATGACACCAAAATACACATTAAAAAGAGCGGTTAGTATTGAGAGTTTGATTTTTATTGTCTTGTTTCTTGGATTTTTCTGCTATCTGGGATTTACTATGGGCACGGCAAACATGCTCAATACTTTGATGAATACCGCCTATGACCTGCTTATGTCAACGGTGTTTTATATTATGGCAATAGCCGTTCTGGCAGGGGCTGTATCGGATCTCTTGTCAGAATTCGGTATTATTTCAATTGTCAATAAGATTATTTCCCGGCTCATAAAGCCCATTTATGGACTTCCCGGGGCAAGCATCGTTGGCATTTTCGCATGTTACTTATCAGATAATCCGGCTATTCTTATCCTTGCAAACGAAAATTCTTTTAAGAGGTATTTTAAAAAATACCAACTTCCGGCACTTACTAATATCGGCACTGCCTTCGGAATGGGTCTTATTGTCACCACATTCATGATAGGCATAAATTCCCCTAGCGGAGAGAGTTTTGTAGCCGCCGCGCTGATCGGAAATCTTGGCGCAATTATAGGCAGTATTGTCAGCACAAGAATTATGCTTCGCTTTACGGCAAAAGTTTTTGGTAAAGAAGAGCCTGCTGTTGAGGTTAGTGAAGAAGATGAAATAGACATAATAAATTACCGCACAATCCGTGAGGGAAGCTTTGGAAGCCGTTTTCTTGAATCTCTTCTGGACGGTGGCAAGGCCGGTGTGAAAATAGGCATGGAAATTATCCCCGGCGTTCTGATAATCTGCACTTTAGTGCTTATGCTCACAAAGGGCGCGTCGGCAGATGGCTTGTATACTGGCGCGGCCTATGAGGGAACGGGACTTCTTCCTGCTCTGGCTCAGAAAATTGATTTTATATTAAAGCCCCTTTTCAACCTGTCAGGGCCTGAGTCAATAGCTGTGCCGGTAACGGCGCTTGGTGCTGCCGGAGCCGCCATTGGGCTTGTACCCGGTTTAGTCGCTGACGGAAAGGCCGGCGCTCAGGACATAGCAGTGTTTACGGCAATGTGCATGTGCTGGAGCGGATTTTTAAGCACACACGTAGCCATGATGGAATCACTCAAATTCCGTTATTTGACAGGAA
>CAYLSP010000149.1:0-4566 GCA_964385935.1 uncultured Defluviitaleaceae bacterium | reverse complement strand
TCCTGGCAGTGAGCGTCAATTCATTTTATACGAAGCACTCAGAAAAGGCGCAAGCATTGAAAAGCTTTTTGAACTTACTCAAATTAAACCATATTTCCTGAATCAAATGCTTGAACTCGTGGTTCTCGAAGAAGCAATTATAGCCTGCCGCGGCAAGGACATTGACCCTGAATTATTAAAGAAAGCGAAGCTTGACGGCTTTTCAGACAAATACCTTGCAAAACTCCTTAATATATCAGAGGACGAAATCCGTCAAAAGAGAATTGATGCGGGAATCAGACAGGGCTTTGATAAAATACAGGTAAGCGGCGTTGAGGATGCGTGTTATTATTATTCAACATATCATTTCTCAGCCCCCTATGAGCCTTCTGATGATAAAAAGAGTGTCCTGATTTTGGGCGGTGGACCAAACAGAATCGGGCAGGGTATCGAATTTGACTACTGCTGTGTTCATGCGGCCTTTGCTCTTAGAGATTTGGGCTTTGAAACCCTCATGGTTAACTGCAACCCTGAAACGGTCTCAACGGACTTTGACACAGCCACAAGACTTTACTTTGACCCACTGACAATCGAAGATGTTTTAGCCGTATGTGAGCGCGAAAAACCAATCGGCGCAATCGTCCAGTTCGGAGGACAAACCCCGCTTAATTTGTCGGCTGAACTTGAACGTCTTGGCGTGCCGATTCTGGGCACAACTTCTGCAACAATTGATTTAGCCGAGGATAGAGACAGATTCAGAGCTATGATGGACAAGCTTGAAATCCCAATGCCTGAAAGCGGAATGGCATCTAATTATGAAGAAGCCCTTGCTGTCTCAAAAAGCATAGGATATCCTGTCATGGTACGTCCTTCCTATGTTCTGGGCGGTCGCGGCATGGAAGTTGTTTATGACGATGAGCATTTGCGCGCATATATCGCAGCGGCAATTGATGTAACCCCCGAACGCCCCATTTTAATAGACCGTTTCTTAAATCGCGCTACTGAATTAGAAGCGGACGGAGTTTGTGACGGAGAAGGCGTATTCGTTCCGGCCGTTATGCAGCATATAGAACCAGCCGGCATACATTCAGGGGATTCAGCCTGCATTATCCCAACAATGTCCGTGTCTGAAAAGAACTTGCAGACTATTTACAAATACACTGAAAAAATAGGCAAGGAACTTGATGTTGTCGGGCTTATAAACGTTCAGTTCGCAATTGAAAATGACAAGGTTTTCGTCATTGAAGCGAACCCACGTGCATCAAGAACAGTTCCTCTTGTTTCAAAAGTTTGCAATATACAAATGGCTACTCTTGCCACCCGCTTCATGATGGCTAAGTATGTAAAGCTTAACGAAAATGAAAAAGCCGATAACTTAAAGCGTCCGGTTATGAAATATTTCGGCGTAAAAGAAGCCGTATTCCCGTTTAATATGTTCCCCGAAACAGATCCGCTTTTAGGGCCTGAAATGCGTTCAACAGGGGAAACATTAGGACTTGCGGACAACTTTGGAATGGCTTTCTATAAAGCAGAAGAAGCCGCAAACGCCGTTCTTCCAACAAAGGGAACAGTCTTGCTGAGCATTGCCAAAAAGGACAGAGACCAGCTTATACCAATTGCTGAAAAGCTTTTAAAGCTTGGCTTTGACCTTGTAGCGACAGCCGGAACCTGCCGTGACCTGAGAGAAAACGTTATTCCGTGCCGTGAGGTCAGAAAGTATAACGAAGGCCGCCCCGATGTTGTCGATTTCCTCAAGAGCGGTGAAATCGCCCTTGTAATAAATACTCCGGACAGCAGAACAAGTCACATCTCAGGCTCTCATATAAGACGTACTGCTATCCGCTATAAAATCCCGTATGCGACAACAATCCTTGCCGCACACGCCTGTGTTTCAGGGATCGAGGAATGTATTTCCAATGAAAAGAACGCTAAAATAAGCGTTAAAAGCTTGCAGAAATATCATGCTGAGATGGCGGAATAGACATACAGTGTGTAGAACTTATGCTCAATATGGAATCCTATGGTTTCATATTGAGCATAAGTTCTTATTTATTATGTAATTGCATATCTTTTATACTTAGGATGAGAAGAAAAAATCTGAAAGGACCTAGAAGATGAAAATATATAAAGCTATATGGGAACTAATCGGAAAAACACCACTCTTGGAGCTTGTGCGCTATGGTGAGCAAAACAGGCTATCTGCAACTATTATAGCAAAGCTGGAATACTTTAATCCCGCCGGAAGCGTCAAAGACAGAATTGCAAAGTCTATGCTTGATGATGCCAAAGAGCAGGGACTTGTAAACAAAGATACCGTTATCATAGAACCAACAAGTGGAAATACAGGCATAGGACTTGCTTCTCTAGCAGCGGCAATGGGATATCGCATTATCTTAACAATGCCTGAAACAATGAGCGTAGAACGCAGAAATCTGTTAAGGGCTTACGGCGCAGAACTTGTATTAACTGAGGGCGCAAAGGGTATGAAGGGTGCTATAGAAAAGGCAAAGGAGCTTGTTGAACTCACACCAAACAGTTTTATGCCAAGCCAGTTTACAAACCTAAAAAACCCAGAAGTTCATAAAAACGAAACAGGTCCAGAAATATGGCAGGATACAGACGGCAGAATCGATATTTTTGTTGCAGGAGTGGGAACAGGAGGAACTATATCAGGCGTTGGGGAATATTTAAAATCCCAGAACAAAGATATTAAAATTGTAGCCGTTGAGCCGTCAGATTCTCCCATGTTATCGGCAGGAGTAGCAGGCCCTCATAAAATACAGGGTATTGGAGCGGGGTTTATTCCACAAACCTTGAATACAAAAATTTTTGATGAAATCATTACCGTGACCAACGAAGATGCGTTTACCACAACAGAATTAATTGCCAAAACAGAGGGTGTTCTTGTAGGCATATCTTCTGGAGCGGCATTATGGGCGGCAACGGAAATTGCGAAAAGAGAAGAAAACAGGGGTAAGATTATTGTTGTAGTTTTACCTGATACTGGCGAGAGGTATCTGTCTTCACCTAGGTGACACTATGTTTGAGGAGTAAAGAATTATGAATTTTCCTGATAGAAATATATTGATTGATATTATCTATAAGCTGAGAGCGGTAATTTTCCCAGAGTATTTTATGAACGATGAGATATTTTTAGAGAATATCCGTGACGATTTACAGGCGCAGATTGAAATCGCTTTGTCTAAGAAGTTTACAGATGAAAAGGAAAAGCGTGAGTTTGCCTATTCTGTTTCTACTAACATTATGGAAAATATTCCAAAAATCCGAGAGGCGCTGATTCTTGATGCAAATGCCGGATTCAAAGGCGACCCTGCGGCAACTTGCTTAGAAGAGGTTATACTGGCATACCCAGGCTTGTTCGCAATATTTGTATATAGGATTTCACACATCTTGTATTGCAAGGGTATCCCTCTTATTCCTAGATTGATAAGTGAATACGCACATAGCAAGACGGGAATAGACATTCACCCCGGCGCAAACATTGGAGAAAGCTTTTTCATTGACCATGGCACTGGGGTTGTTATAGGCGAAACCACAAAGATCGGAAATAATGTAAAGCTGTATCAGGGCGTTACATTGGGAGCACTGTCAACGAAAAACGGACAGCTGCTGTCAGGTACTAGAAGACACCCTACCATTGAAGATAATGTGACCATTTATGCAGGAGCAACCATACTTGGGGGCGACACAGTTATTGGTGAAAGCTCAACTATAGGCGGAAATGCGTTTATAACTGAATCTGTTTTGCCTTATACAAAAGTGAGTGGGCTAAAACCTCTGCCTTTAAATTAAACTTCTTGAATAATTCTTGGTTGTAAAAATGGGGCTATCTTGCTTTTTTCTTAGCAAGATAGCCCCGTATTATTTACTAGCGTGGTTCTATAATTGGTCCACTCTTATCAGGGTCGGGAAGATTTCCGGGTCTAAGATTTTTATAACTGTTTATAAGAATCCTGTCTGGGTTAAGCGGGAATTCATTTTTCTCAATCTTGTCAAGTATTGTGGCTAATCCGGAAACTGACATGCCGCTTTCCGGCTTAAACAAGTTCTTATTTACGCCTGATACAAGATCAAAGTAACAAAGTTTTGCAACGGCGTTGTATGCATAGCTGGACATTGGTATGTCCTTATAGGATATGCTGTGGAAGTCGATTGTATCCGGCAATACCAGAACACGCTCTAACATTACGCATAAATCGTCCTTCCGTAAATTGTTGTTGGGGTAGAACATATTTGAATCTTCGTGAAGTATTCTTCTGCGTTTAAGAGCATTAATCTGACCTTTGCCCCAATAATTAGCAGTATCTGCGAATGTGTCACCATCTGGTTCAGGTTCGCAATAGGTTATTTCGGACAACACTACTGCAAATTCACCACGCGTAAGAATACTGCTTGCCGTAACATTTCTTGTGTTGCCATTGCCATTTAAGATAGCTAATATCTTATCAAGGTTTGAAACAGGCGTAGGTGTCGGAGTAGGCGTAGGCGTCGGAGTAGGCGTAGGTGTCGGAGTAGGTGTCGGAGTAGGCGTAGGTGTCGGAGTAGGCGTAGGTGTCGGAGTAGGCG
>CAYLSP010000148.1:0-4581 GCA_964385935.1 uncultured Defluviitaleaceae bacterium | reverse complement strand
ATGCATAAGTTTCAGGTTGCTGTGAAGGAACTACAGACCAGTCATAAGTTCCGTCAGATTTAAGAATATCGATGTAACCAGTTTGTTTTTCAACTATAGTCTGGAATACGTCACCTGTTACAGGGTTCTTGTAAGCTACAAGTTCGTCATAGTAACGGCTCTTAGGAGGATTAGCTTTGAACCAAGCAGCTGCGTCGTCATAGTAGTTAACGAGAGCTGGGTCAGCATTTGCATTGCCTTTGCCCCAAGGAGCATATTTACTCCAGTCAACGTTAGACCAGTCAGGTTTTAAGTTAGCAGGAGTAGCAGTAGAAGCAGGGCCTTCCAGTCCGCCAGTGTGTGTCTGAGGATCCCAGAATACTCTGTCTACTATATTCTCAGCAAGCTGAGTGTTATAAACATCTTTGCTAAGGTTAAGGTTAGCACCAGGAACTACATTGCCGTTTACGTCAGTTACAGTACCTTTAATGTGTCCTGCATAAGTTTTAGCATAGTTAGCAAGAGTTGTGTACATATAAGCGTTTCTTTCCCAATACCATGAGAATGGGTTATAACGTCTTGTTGTGTCTGCTTCAAATCTGAGCCAGTTTTCTACAGGGTTGCCATCCCAGTCTTTTCCGTTACGAGTGTTTTCAAGAAGTTCTCTTGCATACATTCTGAATGTTCCGCCAACCGGAATTGTGATTGGTTTTTCAGTAGTTGATGTAATAACTGGAGCAGCCATGAAACCATGAGTGCTGTTATTGGCGGTTCCTGCACCGATAGTACAGAAGAGTACGCCTTTTGCACCGTTTTGTTCAGCAAGGTAAACAATTTCAGTTGCGGTAGCGTTATCTGGTGCAGCGTAGCAAACAAGAATTTTGCCTTTTACAAAGTCTTTATCTTTATCAATTTCCGCCTGAAGATATGCTGTTCTGGTTCTCCAAAGATCGTGTGTATAAGTTGGAACGAAAGTAGTCGGAGCTGGTTCGATAACTTTGTCGCCATCCATAATAGCAGGAGGCAGAAGGAATGCCATAGGAGCTGTCATAGGCTCAGTAGGTCTGTTTAATGTAGCGAAATTGATCGGAACTTTTCTTGCGCCAACATTAGGGTTACGGTCGTTAAATGATGCTGTTGCATAGCCAGCAGTTACGCCGAGGTAAGCAGGCTTAAAGCTCTGACCCATTTCAACAGTGAAACCGAGTGCTCTGTATGCGCCGTACATATATTCCTGTCCTTCGCCGGACTGAGAGTAAATAACGCGCTCATAGTAGTCGGTGTAGCCGTTGTAAGAAGATAATTCGCGGCCAAGAGCTACGAAGTCTAAAACGCCGTTAACTTCAGCAGCACCTTTTTTGTTGGACCATGGATAGATTACTAAGTCGCCTGATGTATGTCCGGAAATATCAGAACCTATCATGCGTTTTCTCATAAAGCGGGTAAGAGCCATGTTTTCTGGTTCGCCGCCTGGCACCATACCACGGTTAGTGCTTTCACCTGTCTGATTCCAGATATTTGAACCGTCGTTGGATCCCCAACGATAAGCCCAGTTTCTATTTAAGTCTGTACCTATGTAGTTAGCAGCACCCATACTGCCAGCAGCTACGTTAGCTTCAGATGTTCCAAAATATCTCTGACCGAAAGGAGCAGGAGTTGGGCCTGGTCTTCTGTTTTTACGTTGGCTGTTCATGTTAGTCTGATCCCAGTGAACACCGTCAGGATTATGGAGAGGAGTTACCCAAGTTCTCATAGTTTCCATAATTTCAACGATTTTTGGCTCAACAGTTTTGTCGCCTTTAAGATATTTGTCATATTGAGTGATGAACCACCAAGCGTTGTTAAGAGAGAGCTCGTTTGCGGGCCATTCTCTAGCATGTGTAGAAGCCAGGTGTAACCATTCAGGTCTACCGTCTTCAACGCCAGGTTGGTCGCAAATTTCCATAACAAGCATTGGTCTACCATACCAGCTATAGCCCATGTTATGAACTTTAACAAGGTGTGGGTAAGTTTTTGCTAAGTAATTAATTTCGCTGTAATATTCAGTTACTGTTCTGTAACCAATACGGTTCGGGAAACCGTAAGTTTCATTGAAAGTAACTTTTGAATAGTCAAACATTGCATCTGGATATACGGATGCAGCTTGTGGTAAATATTGTCCAGCGCTACCGCTATCACCGATAGGAATACCTACGATCCAGCCTTCTTCGTTAACTTCAAATTTTAAGCCTGATTCTTCAAGAGATGCTGCTGATGCAGTTGCCGCTGATGCAGCTCTGAATCCGCCAGTCGTTGTGTCTCTAAGAACAGTAGTTTTAAAATTATTTTTTAAGAAATTTTCTTCTTCTTGACTATGAACGTGGAAAATAACGTTTACAGTATCACCATCGCTAGAGCGGGTTTCGATATAGTCTAATCCATTTTGTAATGACATTACGTCATTATAATCTTCAGTATTATCAACAATTACTGCAACTTCTTTGTAGCCTGTGCTAAAATCTGCTGCCATTGCAGGAACGGCTGCTGAAAAGAGCATTGTCATAGCTAACATTACTGATAACAATTTTTTCATTCTTGTCTCTCCTCCTAAATTAGTGTTCTTACCTTAGAGCACAGAAACTTCTCTCTCTGCAAATTTCTACTGTTTTGCAACACCTCCTGTTATAAAAGTACGGTGTAAGGCATGACCGCCAACCATGCCTTTCCTGTCTTATGCTAAGCTGATAAAATTAGGAGAATAACCGTTTTAACGTTATCTCTATGGACGAGATATCCACAGACAACCGGTCAGTTATCCTCTTTATTCTCAGCATTGACAGCGTTCGCTTTGCTCAGACTAAATTCTCCTAATTACGATCATTTAGTCTCACCCCCATGACTACTTGTACAATATTTACATAATAAATCAAGTTTAATCCGGCTCGTATCAAGCTTAGTAAATAAGATAAGTTGTACAAAAATACAGGGAGTATTAGAAAATAAAGATTCCATTATTTGCCGATAATGCACTAAATTTATTTCAAATACAAACAAATTTTATATACTATTTATCCTACCATACTTTTAAGATAAATGCAACAAATTTAATAAAAAAATTACAAACAAGTTACGCAAGCCTGCTCAACACATCTGCATTGACAGTGTTTGAGACAAATTTGCCAAAAAAAAGGTAAAATTCATATATTTATTTATAAATTTGAATATATGGTGTAAATCAAGATTCAGAGCAGTTAAAAAATTTCTTAGCTATAACCCTATATGCTTGAAAATAAAAATAATTGCAGTTATAATGTTAAAAACTAAATTAACAGGGACTATTTTCGGACAGTTCCAAAAGCAGTTGTCTGCTAAAGCAAGGAGGAAATCATGGATATTTTGTTGGAACTGCAAAAAGAGTTTTCTTTAAAACCCTTTCAGGTTGAGAATACGGTTAATTTAATTGACGAAGGGAATACAATCCCATTTATTGCCAGATATAGAAAGGAACTGACAGGTTCTTTAGATGATCAGGTTTTAAGAGAATTAAATGACAGGCTTAATTATCTTAGAAATATGGAAGAAAAAAGAACGCAATACAAAAGCGTTATTGACGAACAGGGGAAACTCACTGATGAAATATCAAAGGCTTTGGATAACGCAGTGACTCTTTCTGAGCTTGAAGATATTTATAGACCGTTCAGGCCAAAGCGGAGAACTAGAGCTACAATAGCCCGTGAAAAGGGGCTTGAACCTCTTGCGTCAATTATTATGGAGCAAAACCCCAAAAAGGATATAATTGAAATTGCAACGGAATATATAAATGAAGAAAAGAGAGTTAATAACGCCGAAGAAGCCCTTGCGGGTGCCTGTGATATAATTGCTGAGGATATAGCGGACGAGGCTTCCTATAGAGCCGTTATCAGAAAACTTTCATTTGAAAAAGGTTTTTTTGTTTCAAAGGCAACCGATGCCAAAAAAGAATCCGTTTATGAAATGTATTATGACTTTACCGACAAAGTAAATACAATTGCCGGTCATAGAGTTCTTGCATTAAACAGGGGCGATAAGGAAGGCTTCTTAAATGTAAAAATCGAAGCTCCCGTTGAAGAAATAATTAACATATTAAATAGGAAAATAAACAAGGGCAACAAATATACGGAGGAAATAATATCGGGGATTATTGAGGACAGCTATAAACGTCTTATAGCCCCGTCAATTGAGCGTGAACTCAGAAACGACTGCACTGAACGCTCTGAGGAGGGTGCAATAAAAGTGTTTTCCGAGAACCTCAGACAGCTACTTTTACAGCCGCCTATAAAGGATATGAAAGTTCTGGCTCTCGACCCCGGATTTAGAACAGGCTGTAAGGTTGCCGTTATTGACGGCACAGGCAAAGTTCTTGACACAGGAGTAATTTATCCTACGCCGCCCCAAAGTAAAATTCAGGAATCGGCTGAGAAACTGAAAGTTCTTATAAAACGTCATGACGTTGACTTAATCGCTATCGGCAACGGAACGGCTTCAAGAGAAACAGAAGCTTTTGCCGCCGATTTATTAAAAGAGATTGATAAAAAGATTTATTACATTATAGTCAATGAGGCGGGCGCATCGGTTTATTCTGCC
>CAYLSP010000147.1:0-4624 GCA_964385935.1 uncultured Defluviitaleaceae bacterium | reverse complement strand
GGCGGCGGTGCGCTTTTAAGCGGTCTCGACAAACTTATAAGCGTTGAAACAGGCATCCCGGTATTTGTGGCTGAGGAGCCGCTGAATTGCGTTGCCATAGGCACAGGACTTGTATTGGAAAACATAAACACTCTTGGCGGCGTTCTCATTACTTCAAGCAAGGTTAAATCTCGTTAATTCAGGGTGATACAATGATGGCGTTCTTCAATAAACATAAAAAAATATTTATATCATCGCTAACGCTAATCTGCCTTATAACAATTTTTGTAACCGTTACTTACAATGTCCGCCCTGCCCTTTTAAACAATATTGTGAGTTTTTTTACCGTGCCGATTCAAGGCGCGCTGTCAAGCGTTTCAAGATTTGTAGGAGACAAAACCTCAGTGCTGTTTAACCTGACTGATTTAGAATCCGAAAACGCAAGGCTGAAAGCCGAAAACGAACAGCTCTTATTCGCAAATTCCAGACTTAGATCCGTTGAAGCCGAAAACGAAAGGCTTTCAGAGCTTTTAAACACACAGCTTAAATATGCAGAATATCCAAACATTGGTGCTCATGTAATAGCTACGGATATGGGAAATTGGTACGATACATTTTTGATTGACAAGGGCAAAAACGACGGCGTTCAGAAAAATATGGTGGTTATAGGCGCGGGCGGCCTCATCGGAAGAGTTACGGAGGTATGGGAAAAAAGCTCAAAAGTGGTGTCTTTAATAGACGACACCTCCTCCGTTGCAGCAAAATGCGCAAGAACTGAGGATACGGGCTATGTTCGCGGCGACATAAACCTCATGATGGAAGGATTATGCCGCATGGAGCATATCAGGGAAGATGCTCAGCTTATGGTGGGGGACGAAATCATCACTTCCCATTTATCAAGCATTTATCCACCCGGAATAACAATCGGCATAATAAAAGAAGTGGGCGCAAGCTCTAACGGCACGAAATACGCCATAATCGAGCCCACTGTTAATTTTGAAGGCATTGAAACCGTTTTGATTATTAACAAAGTATTTGAGAAGCTTTATCCAGATGACGCGCTGGACGTAATTGATTATGAAAACATGGATAATATGTAATTTCCTGAGGGGTTTATGAGAGTTTTTATTGTTTCGTTAATCATATTGATTAATTATATTCTCCAATCAACCGTCTTTAACTATATAGAGATTCTGTCAATAAGACCTAACGCCGCTCTTGCTATTGTGGTTTGTTATGCAATATTAAGAGGGGACGTTGAAGGTGCTATTTTAGGCTTTTTTACAGGTCTTTTACAGGACATTTTTTTTGGTCGGTATATTGGATTTTATGCTCTGACATATTCTCTCCTCGGGTTCTGTTGCGGAAAACCATTTAAAGACTTTTTCAGAGAACATTATTTTATACCAATACTGTTGGCACTGGCCGCCTCATATTTAAATAACATGGCATTTTATATTTTCAACTTTCTGTTAAGGGCAAAGCTTGAATTCGGATATTATTTCTTTAAGGTCATTTTGCCAGAAGCCATATACACGGCTCTGATTTCCGCTGTTATTTATAAAATTCTTTATGTAGTAAACAGTAAAATAGAATTGCGTGAAAAAGCTAAACGCCCTCTATTTGATAAAGAATCGTAGGGCGAACTGCGTTCGCCCGTCATCGATCAATCGCCATACATTACCAACAATGATTAAGAGGACCGCTTCCCTGCCCTAAATCAAGATTTGCGTTTAAAGCACCAGTTACATATTTTTTTGCATCTCTTATACAAACATCCAGTTCAAGCCCTAATGCTAAATTGCAGGCAATAGCTGAGGAAAGCGTACAGCCTGTTCCATGAGTATTGGGGTTATCTATTTTCCCCTGTTCAAACCAGCGGAATTTGCCTTCTGAATATAATAAATCGTCACTGCTCTCTTCCAAATGCCCGCCTTTTAATAAAATATCCCCTTTATAATTTTCGGATATTTTAACTGCTGCTTCTTGCATGTCTTTTTTTGAATAAATATTCATTCCGCTTAAACATTCGGCTTCAGGAATATTCGGTGTAATAAGCCTTGCAAGAGGAAAAAGTCTCGTTATCAACATTTCCATAGCATCGTCTTGCAACAATTTTTTTCCGCTCGTTGAAATCATAACCGGGTCAAGAACTATGTTTTTTGCTGAATATTCAAGGAGTTTTTCAGCTATTATTTTTATAATGTCCCTATTTGAAACCATACCGATTTTAACGCTGTCTGGAACAATGTCTGTAAAAACCGCGTCTAACTGCTTCCCAACGAATTCGGGTTCAGTGTCTAAAACTCCATAAACTCCCGTTGTGTTTTGCGCTGTCAGAGAAGTTATAACACTCATTGCATACATTTTATGCGCCGTAATTGTTTTTATATCAGCCTGTATCCCTGCGCCGCCGCTGCAATCAGACCCGGCAATTGTTAATACTTTTTTCAGAATATCTCCCCCGGTTCATTAAAATTTTCAATGCAGTAGTCGCATATTTTTTTAATTTCATTCCATTCATTTTCCGAGTGTTCATCATATATGCCCGCCACCTTGAAGCCCGCTGATTTTGCCGTTTCCATGGCGTGAAGGGAGTCCTCAAAAACCACGGTGTCTTTTGGCTCTCCGCCCAATCTTTCAGCGCACATAAGAAAAATTTCGGGGCTGTCCTTTCCTGTCTTAACATCCTCTGTGGCTATCATGAATTCAAAAAAATCATAAACACCCAGTCTCGTCAACGCCAAAATCGCATTCTTTCTATTTGACGCTGTGGCTATACACATCTTGATACCCGAATTTTTTAAATATTGCAAATATTCCATAACACCTGGCTTTAGCATAACTTCAAACTCATACTTGCCTTCGCCCATTTGTGCTACTTCCTCTATGATTTCGTCTGTGGTTGACGCCAACATAAACTCCGTTTTTATAAACTCCGCAGACTGCCTCACACTTAATAATTTTATCCTCTCCCTGATTTCAGGAGTGGGGACTTTATCATATCTTGCAAGATAATCAATATCGATGTTTTCCCAAACCCAGGAAGAATCTAACAATGTCCCGTCCAAATCGAAAATGGCATATTTCATCATATCACCAACTGTTCTGAAAGCACCAAAAGTTCCTCTGCCGCCTTCTTTATATTTTTTTGTGCAAATATAGCGGAAACAACAGCAACGCCGTCTATCCCTGAGCCTTTTAATTTCATAATATTTCCGGCGCAAATTCCACCAATGGCCACAACAGGAATTGTAACAGAATCACAAATTTCTGTCAGCGTTTCAAAGCTGACCTTATTCGCGTCCTGCTTAGTTGAAGTGGAAAACACCGCCCCAACTCCTATATAATCCGCTCCGTTTTTTTCAGCGGCTAAGGCTTCATCTAAATTGTGTGCCGACACGCCGATTATTTTACCACTTCCTAATTTTTCTCTGGCACTCACAAGGTTTTCGTCGCTTTGCCCAATATGCACTCCGTCGGCATTAACTTCCACGGCAACGTCCACATCATCATTAATAACAAACGGAATTTTATATTTGTCCGTCACCGCTTTGACTTCCCTTGCAATCTTAACAAATGCATGAAAGCACACGTTTTTTTCCCTAAGTTGAACAAACGTAGCGCCGCCTAAAACGGCTTCTTCCACCTGTTTTGAAAGGCTATTTTCTCCAAGCCATGTTCTGTCCGTCACAATATAAAGAAGCATTGAATTTTTATCTAAGTTCAATTTTAGCTCCCTCTTTCAGCACAGTCTCATTAATTTTCCCCATAAAGTCGATGATGTACATACGTAGCGAACCAATTCCGGCATCATTTTTCATCATTTTCTCATAGGCAAGCTCTCCGCAAAGTCCCATAGCGCATACCGCCGTTGCCGCCGCTTCTAAGATTTTATCGCTGTTTGCGCCGCAAAAAGCACCTATTACGGAAGATAACATACAGCCTGTCCCGCTGACCTTACCCATAAGTGGATGTCCATTTCTTATTACATAGGCCTTTTCGCTGTCCGCTACAATGTCAATCGCTCCCGTAATTGCAATCACTGCCCCGGTCTTTTTTGACAAAGCCTTTGCAAAAGCGATGGTTTCCTCCAGATTTTCCTCAGTCACCGTATCAATGGAATCCGCGTCTACACCCTTTGTGCTTCCCGCGCCCCTGTCTATTGTTTTTATTTCAGAGATATTCCCGCGAATAACAGAAAATTTCACTTTGTTAAGTAATTCAAAAGCTGTATCCGTTCTAAATTTTGACGCTCCTGCGCCAACAGGGTCGAGGATTATCGGATGGTTCAGTTCATTTGATTTTTCGCCGGCTCTTATCATGGATAAAACCGTTCTCTCATTTAGAGTTCCAATGTTTATTACCAAAGAGCTGCAAATGGAGGTTATCTCGCAAACCTCTGATAAATCATCTGCCATAATGGGCGAACCGCCGCAGGCAAGCAAAATATTAGCACAGTCATTTACCGTAACATAGTTTGTGATATTATGAACAAGGGGATTTTTCGCGTACACATTTTCAAGTATTTCCTTAAACATAATTTCTTCCTCCAAGCTTTATAAATTTCTATTTTTCAGAACTTTTCTAAAATGAATCAGTATTCCTACAAGAGCGGCAATGCCGATATATCCAAACAGTGGAT
>CAYLSP010000146.1:0-4652 GCA_964385935.1 uncultured Defluviitaleaceae bacterium | reverse complement strand
AAGGCGAAAATATTCCTGAACCGGGAATTCCCGAATCCTTCAAAGTTCTTTTAAAAGAGCTTCAAGCCCTTGCTCTTGACGTCAGAGTCCTTTTAGACGACCAGTCTGAGATTGAAATAAAAGAAATGATAGAAGATGCAGATGATCTTTCAACAGCCATTGACGGAATAAAATATCTTCCTGAAGATGAGCGTGAAAGTTATGCGAAAAGCGGAAACATGCTTGTTGTTGACGCTGTAGGCGAAATTGTTCCTGACGCTTTTTCCGATGAATACGAATCCTCTGACACTTTCCTTGATCTGGATGAAGATGAAGACAGTGAAGATGACGGGTTTGGGGAAGTATCGGAGGATGATATAGATATATATAGAGATGAAGATGAGGAAGAGGAATAAGCGCGGCGGTTGTTTAGCTGTGTAAATCATGGGAGGAAATAAAATGACAAATCAACAAACTGAGCAGTCTATAGTGTTTGACTCCATCAAAATTAGCCTTGCCTCTCCCGAAAAAATCCGCGAATGGTCCCGCGGAGAAGTTAAAAAGCCGGAAACTATTAACTACAGAACCTTAAAGCCTGAACGCGACGGGCTTTTCTGTGAAAGGATTTTCGGCCCTGACAAAGACTGGGAGTGTCATTGCGGTAAATATAAACGTATACGCTATAAAGGCGTTGTCTGCGACAGATGCGGCGTTGAAGTTACGAAGAAAAAAGTTAGTAGAGAGAGAATGGGGAATATTGAGCTTGCCGCTCCTGTTTCTCATATATGGTATTTCAGAGGTATTCCGTCAAGAATGGGCTTAATTTTAACAATGTCCCCTAGAAGCCTTGAAAAAGTACTCTATTTTGCTTGTTATATAGTTCTTGAAAGCCAGAACTCCGGGCTTCAAGTCAAACAGCTTTTGACAGAAAAGGAATACCGTGATGCCCTTGATAAATTCGGGAATACTTTCCGAGTTGGAATGGGCGCTGAAGCCATAAAAGAGCTTTTAGAAGCTATTAATTTAGAAGAAGAATCCGTGGAACTTAAAGCCACGTTACAAGAAGCTGCCGGTCAAAAGCGCGCCAGAATCATTAAAAAACTTGAAGTTATAGAGTCTTTCAGAATTTCTGGAAACCGCCCTGAATGGATGATTTTAGACGCAATCCCGGTTATTCCCCCGGATTTAAGACCAATGGTTCAGTTAGACGGCGGAAGATTCGCAACGTCCGACTTAAACGACTTATATAGACGTGTTATAAATAGAAATAATAGACTTAAAAGGCTTTTGGATCTTGGTGCTCCAGATATTATTGTCAGGAACGAAAAAAGAATGTTACAGGAAGCCGTTGACGCACTTATAGATAACGGCAGACGCGGCCGTCCAGTTACAGGTCCCGGAAACCGCGCCCTTAAATCCCTTTCCGATTTATTAAAAGGAAAACAGGGACGTTTCCGCCAAAACCTGCTTGGAAAACGTGTTGACTATTCGGGTCGTTCTGTTATCGTTGTCGGACCGAATTTAAAGCTTTATCAATGCGGTTTGCCTAAGGAAATGGCTATTGAGCTCTTTAAGCCCTTTGTTATGAAGAAGCTTGTTGAAGACAAACTGGCTCATAATATAAAGTCTGCAAAAAGAATGGTTGAAAGACTTCAATCAGAGGTTTGGGACGTACTGGAAAGAGTTATTAAGGAACATCCTGTCATGCTGAACCGCGCCCCAACGCTTCATAGGCTTGGTATTCAGGCCTTTGAGCCGGTTTTAGTAGAAGGAAAAGCCTTAAAACTGCATCCTCTTGTTTGTACGGCCTATAACGCAGACTTTGACGGAGATCAGATGGCGGTTCACGTTCCGTTATCCGTTGAAGCGCAGGCAGAATGCCGTTTCTTGCTGCTTGCTCCCAATAACTTGTTAAAGCCCTCTGACGGCGCGCCTGTAACGGTTCCGTCTCAGGACATGGTTTTGGGAATATACTATTTAACAATACAAAAAGACGGCGAACCGGGCGAAGGCAAGGTATTCAAAGACGAAAGCGAAGCCGTTCTGGCCTATGACAATAACGTCATCTCCCTCCACGCTAAAATCAAGGTAAGAAGAACCTTAGAAATTGACGGCGAACTTAGAAGCAGAATTATCGACACAACTGTCGGAAAAATTATTTTTAACGAGGCTATTCCTCAGGATATCGGCTATGTTGACCGCTCAATTTATGAAAATAAATTTAAATATGAAATAGATTTCTTATGCGATAAGAAAACGCTTGGAAGAATTATTAACAGATGCATTAACCGCTACGGCTCAACAGCAACGGCAGAAGTTCTTGACAAAATCAAAGGTCTTGGTTTCAAGTTTTCAACAAGAGGCGCGCTGACCGTTTCCGTTTCTGACATGGTTATTCCTGAAAAGAAGCCCGCTCTCATAGAGCAAACTGAGGCCATAGTTGAAAATATTTCAAGAATGTTCCGTCGCGGACTTATGACAGACGAAGAACGCCATGAGAAAGTTATTTCTGCCTGGAATAAATGTAATGACGAAATAACAGACGAACTCATGAAGGGACTTGATAAATACAACAACATCCATATGATGGCTGACTCAGGCGCGAGAGGTTCAAAGGCTCAGATTAAGCAGTTAGCGGGTATGCGCGGGCTTGTTGCGTCTCCAACTGGTGGTATTATCGAGCTTCCTATTAAGTCGAACTACCGCGAAGGTCTCACCGTTCTGGAATACTTCTCCTCCGCTCACGGCGCGAGAAAAGGTCTTGCCGACACGGCTCTTAGAACGGCCGAATCTGGATATTTAACACGCCGTCTTGTTGACGTTTCTCAGGATATTATAATAAGGGAATGGGACTGTGTCCCTGACGAAGTGGAAAAACCGGGCATGTGGGTCTCCGCCTTTATTGACAAAGGGCTTGCATCAGCCGAACCGGGTTCAGAAGCCGTTCACGAAGTAGTAGAATCCCTCCACGACAGAGTAATGGGGCGTTGGTCAATAGATGATATTATAAACCCGCAAACAGGCGAAATTATCGTTCAAGCTGATACCATGATTACCCCTGATCAGGCTGAACTTATCGAGAAACTTGGTATTGAAAAAGTCCATATAAGAACCACACTGACTTGCAGAAGCCGTATAGGTCTTTGTTCAAAATGCTACGGCGCTAACATGGCCTCAGGAAGAATCGTCAGAATCGGCGAATCTGTCGGCATTATTGCCGCTCAGTCCATCGGTGAGCCCGGTACACAGCTTACAATGAGAACCTTCCATACAGGCGGTATCGCAAGTAACGAAGATATTACGCAAGGTCTCCCTCGTATCGAAGAGCTTTTCGAGGCCAGAAAACCTAAGGGTCTTGCTATTATTGCTGAATCCGGCGGAACAATCACTGTTAACGACACGAAGAAAAAGCGCGAAATCATTGTAACTTCTGAGGACGGCGAGACAAAGGACTATCTTATTCCTTACGGCTCACGTATAAGAGTTACTACCGGCGACATTGTTGAACCGGGCGACGAACTTACAGAAGGTTCTGTCTATCCCCACGATATCCTTAAAATAAAAGGACTTCGCGGCGTTCAGGACTATATGCTGCAAGAAATTCAGCGCGTTTACAGGCTCCAAGGTGTTGACATAAACGATAAACACATTGAAGTTATAGTAAGACAGATGCTTAAACGTACCAGAATTGACGAAAACGGAGATACTGATTTACTTCCCGGCTCTTTAGTAGACTGGCTGGAATTTGAGGAAATAAATTCTAAGGCAGTTGCGGAAGGAAAAGAGCCTGCGGCAGGACAAAGAGTTCTCCTTGGTATCACAAAGGCTTCTCTTGCAACGGATTCGTTCTTGTCAGCTGCTTCCTTCCAGGAAACAACAAGAGTTCTTACAGAAGCCGCCATAAAGGGTAAAATCGATCCCCTTATCGGTCTCAAAGAAAACGTCATAATCGGAAAACTCATTCCTGCCGGAACCGGAATGCAATCTTACAGGGGCATAGGAATCGCTACAATACCGGAAGATGCCGGTGTGTCCCTTATAGCTTCCTCTGCCGCAGAGGAATAATAGTAAAAACCATATTTGGGGCGACCGGTTTTCCGATTGCCCCAAATATTTTTATTGATTTTTAATCTTAAATAATATATCATAATAGTTTGTGGAGAATTTGCAGAAAATATTTTACTTCATTTAGTAGAAAGAGGTTAGTCAATGCTGGCTAAGGAAAAAATTAGAAATGTGGCAATAATCGCCCATGTAGACCACGGTAAAACAACTTTGGTTGACGAATTATTAAAACAAAGCGGAACTTTCAGAAAAAATCAGGTTGTCGGCGAAAGAATAATGTATTCCGGCGATATCGAACGGGAACGTGGAATAACTATTTTATCAAAAAATACGTCTGTTTTTTATAAAGACTATAAAATAAATATTGTAGATACTCCTGGACATGCGGATTTTGGCGGCGAGGTTGAACGTGTTTTAAAAATGGTTGACGGCGTTATACTTGTTGTTGACGCATTTGAAGGACCAATGCCGCAGACAAAATTTGTGCTTAGAAACGCTTTAAATCTTGACCTTCCAGTTGTGGTCTGTATAAATAAAACCGACAGACCCGAAGCAAGGCCAAAAGAAGTTACTGATGAGGTTTTAGAGCTCTTTCTGGAATTAGATGC
>CAYLSP010000145.1:0-4664 GCA_964385935.1 uncultured Defluviitaleaceae bacterium | reverse complement strand
GCTGTTTGCTTCCGGGGCTTTCTACAAGCTCACCAAAAACCTCTATACTTGTTCCAACGCCCATTTTGGCGATTTCAGTGAAATTATTTAAACTATTATCAAAGACTACCTGAATGCTTTTAAAAAAGCTTCCGTCGTTTAATTCAATAAAGCCGAAGTTTTTATTGTCTCTGACAGTCCTGACCCAGCCGCAAACTTTAAGTTCTTTCCCAATATACTTTTCCGGCGAGCGGAAAAGCTGTTTAACATATGTTCTCATAAATGCCCTCCTAAAATTGTATTCTTATGAAAGAGACATGTCGCCCTTTTCTATCATGCCTAATTTTCTCATAATTTCACTAAGTAAAAGACTTATGACCGCCGGAACAACTATAAAGCAAATTAACATCGGTATCAGGCTGCTTGACCCCATAACGTCATAAGTCCTGAGTGGGCCTATAAGACCGCATGTTCCCATTCCTGCGCCCACCGCATCAGAGGATATTTTAAATACGGTGGTGGATAATAGACCGCTGACAGCCCCCGCCACAGTTGGGGGAATCCAAATCAGCGGATTTCTTATAATGTTAGGCACTTGAAGCATTGACGTTCCAAGCCCCTGTGAAATGAGGCCGGGAACTTTGTTTTCTCTGAAAGAAGAAACGGCAAAGCCAACCATTTGCGCGCAACAGCCAGCTAAAGCCGCCCCGGCGGCTATGCCCGATATTTGCATAGATATACAGAGCGCGGCAGACGATATCGGAAGAGTTAAAATAATACCTATGACAGCGCCCAGAATAATACCCATCGGAGCAGGCATAAATTTTGTAAACTCGTTTATTATTACACCAAGATTCTTCATTAAAAATGATATTCCCGGCGAGACAAAATATCCGAACAGCCCGCCCAGAAGAATAACTATTCCCGGAACGATTAATATATCGAATTTAGTTTTCCCCTCAATGCGTCTCCCCACTTCAACCGCAAGAGCGGCGGCGAAATACGCGCCTAGTGGTTCGCCTGTTGCAAAGGCGGCGGCACCTGTTGCAAAAGATACCGTTCCTGCTCCGATTGCGCCAACTACGGCTGATGAAAAGAGGGTGAAGGGGCCTCCGTTTCTTGAATAAGCGACTCCCGCTCCTATGCAAGGCCCCATGAAATATTTAGCGATTGTGCCGATATTTCTTATAAAGTCGATACCCAGGATAGCCCCTATTTGTTCGATCATTACTCCGATCAAAAGTGATGCGAAAAGACCCTTTGCCATGCCGTCAAGTGTTGTTGCCAGGTATTCTCTGACTTTCATCATAATCCCCCCACTAAAGGTCTATACTTCGGTCTCCCCTGTTTTTTCAAACTCAATTATGATATCGCCGTCATCTTTTGTCTTATCTTTTTTCTTAAATATACCGCCTAAATCCAATTTAGCCAAAATGCCGGGAACCATATCAATAAGTTTGTTAACGCTCTCCTGATTTTTAACGTTTATAAGCTGTGCGGTGCCGTTGACCACGACGATAACAGCCGATGGAGCGATTTTTGCTCCCATACCGCCGCCGTTGAAGTCCCCTTTTTTGTCGCCGGACATATCTCCTCCCGCTCCCCCTGCTACAACTCCGAAAGAAGCTTCCACCAGAGGAACTATGATAACATCATTAATGTTTACAGGGTCGCCTACAACGGTTTTTGTGGAAATTAGTGTCTCCATCTGTTTAAAAAGAACTTCAAAGCTAGCTGATAAGTTTGAACTCACAAAACCATCCCTTTCATATTGGATTAACATTATGGTTCGCGGGCGACCACAGGTCGCCCCTACAACAATCTAATACGCTTTTCCCCAGTATACCATTGTGTCGGCCTTTTTGCCACAACAAACACAGGTTTCGCCTAAGTTTTCCTGCTCAAATGGAATACAGCGTGAGGTAGTTTGCAGCTTTTCTTTTATTTCAACCTCACAGGCTTCTTCACCGCACCACATAGCCTTAACAAAGCCCGGGGTGGTTGTAATTGTTTCTTCAAGCTCCTTCATGTTTTTAGCTACATAAGTCTTGCTGTCACGGAAGGCTTTTGCCTTTTCAAGCATTTGTTTCTGTATTGAATCAATGAGTGACGCGACCTCTTGTTTAATATTATCAAGAGACACAACTATTTTTTCAAGCGTATCACGGCGGACTAACACGGCCTGATTCTGTTCAATATCCTTTGGACCAATTTCAAGGCGTACAGGTACGCCTTTCATTTCGTATTCGCTGAATTTCCAGCCCGGCGATTTGTCTGAACTATCGACTTTAACTCTAAAACCTGATAAAGCATCTTTTAATTCTGCGCTTTTTTCCAAAACTCCCGGCTTGTGCTGAGCTATTGGCACAATAACCACTTGTATCGGTGCAACTGCCGGTGGCAGAGCTAAACCTCTGTTGTCGCCATGAACCATGATTATACCTCCGATGAGCCTTGTTGTGATTCCCCATGAAGTTTGATGCACGTACTGCAGTTTATTTTCTTTATCAGTGTACTGGATACCAAATGCCCTTGCAAAGCCGTCTCCAAAATTATGGCTTGTACCTGCTTGAAGCGCCTTTCCGTCATGCATCAGACATTCGATTCCATATGTTGCCATTGCTCCGGCAAACTTTTCTTTGTTGGTTTTCTGCCCTTTAATAACAGGCATTGCAAGATATTCTTCGCTTAATTTCGCATAAAAATCCAGGATTCTTAATGTTTCTTCCTGTGCTTCTTCGGCTGTTGCGTGCGCCGTATGACCCTCTTGCCACCAAAATTCACGGGTTCTCAAAAACGGTCTTGTGGTTTTTTCCCATCTGAAAACGGAACACCATTGGTTATAAAGTTTTGGCAAATCCCTGTGCGACTGAATAATGTTTGCATAATGCTCACAAAATAACGTCTCAGAGGTAGGACGAATACAGAGCTTTTCGGCAAGTTCTTCATGTCCCCCGTGAGTTACCCATGCTACTTCCGGCGCAAAGCCCTCCACATGATCCTTTTCCTTTTGAAGAAGGCTTTCGGGAATCAATAAAGGCATAGCGATGTTTTCATGACCGCAATCTTTTATCATCTTGTCAAAAATGCCCTGTATAAGCTCCCATATAGCATAACCGTAAGGGCGCACTATAATACACCCTGCAACAGAAGTATAGTCAGCAAGTTCAGCTTTTTTTACTACATCCGTATACCACTGTGCGAAATCCTCTTCTCTATTTGTTATTTCGGTCACTAAACTCTCTTTTGCCATAAATATCATCCTTTCTTTGATGCGGCGACAATTAAATATTACAACTTTTAGCCGAGGGGGTAATATAAAAAAACGCTCAATCCCGAAAGGAATCGATACGTTCGGCGATACCAAAGTAAATAAAATTTTTACATATTGTTTCATTTTAAAGGTATCATGTTATAATAATCCAGTATAATAGTTAATATAACTTACGTCAAGGGAAAAAACAATGTTTAGGAACTGTCAATCAATAAGTTGCAAAATTGTTTTCCTAAATGCCGCTTTAACCGTGCGGACATTCCGAAAAACTGTGCAACTTATTACTGAACAGTTCCTTAAAGGAGAATAAATGGACAGACTTGAAAAAATAATGGGCGTTATAAGTCATGAGGCTTATAAACCACTTAATATGAACGAATTGGCTTATTTAATGCAAGTTCCCCAAAGCGACGCGGACATTTTCGAGTCCTCCGTTTTGCAGCTCGTTGAAGAGGGAAAATTATTTTTTACAAAGAAGAAAAAGCTTGTTTTACCCCAAGTTCTCGATTATATCACCGGCGTTTATACAGGAAACCAAAGAGGCTTTGGATTTTTCACTCCTGATGAGGAGGAATACAACACAAATAGAAACCTAAAAAACATGCCGCGTGATGATTTCTTTGTCCCGCCGGGCAGGTCAAACGGCGCAATTCATGGAGACAGAGTATATGTGAAACTCCTTGTACTTGAGGGACGGCCTGAGTGTGAAGTTTGCGGCATTATTGCTAGGGATAAAAAAGTTCTTGTCGGAACATTTTCTTTTGGGCGAAGGGAACGCAGCAACTGTATTTGCTATCCCGACAACCCAAAGCTTCCAAAAGTAATTATTTCATCAGAAAAAACTATGGGCGCGGTCAGCGGTCATAAAGTGGTTGTGAAGCTTATTAACAAAAAAGGCAAAAATGCTTCTGATGAAACTCTTTATGGCGAAGTTATAAAAATAATCGGTCATGAAAACGACCCCGGCGCGGATATTATGTCGCTGGTATACGAATCGGGCGTTCCCCATGAATTTCCGTCGGCGGTTATGGATGAGTGCGACAAAATTCCGACAGAAGTTGATGTTAAGGATCTCGGTTTGCGCCGTGATCTAAGAAATGAATATATGGTTACTATAGATTCCCCCGACGCTAAAGATTTAGATGACGCCGTTTCTCTTAAAATGCTCCCGAAAGGAAATTTCCTTCTTGGCGTTCATATAGCAGATGTAAGCGAATACGTTACCGAAAATTCAAAGCTTGACAAAGAGGCCGTTAAAAGAGGTACAAGCATATATCTTGCAAACGGCGTAATTCCTATGCTTCCTCATAAGCTGAGCAACGGAATTTGTTCGCTGAATCCACAGGAGGACAGGCTTTGTCTTAGCTGTGAAATGGAAATAGACAATACTGGAACTGTAATAAATCACGAA
>CAYLSP010000144.1:0-4680 GCA_964385935.1 uncultured Defluviitaleaceae bacterium | reverse complement strand
CATTATAATTTTTGCGCCGCTTCTTTCCACTATATCCTTTATAACTGAATCAGAAATGTTATACTCAGACGCGTCAACAATCACGGCTCTTAAATTTTTGACAAGAAAGCAGGTCGCCTGCATGACATCCAAAGAACTGCCGCTAACGCTAAGTTCCGGCGTTTTTCTTAGCCATGATATCAATTCAAGCCTGAATTTTATGTCGTTAGAACAGACGACTACGTTAATTTCCAATAATTCACCCCCTTGTCATCATGAGTAAATGCTTATTTGTCAGCTTTCATTTTTTCCACCAGTTCATAAATAACTCTGTTCGCATCGCCATAGGGCACTTGGCAAGTTCCAACTTTTCTGTGCCCGCCGCCGCCGTATTTAAGAAGCAGACTTCCCACATCTGTATTTGATGTGCGGTTTATAATGCTGTAACCGACTGCAATGGCGCAATTTTGTTTCGCTCTTCCGTCAACAATCCATATGGAAATGTTTTGCTCAGGAAAGAGACTGTAAACAATGAATCTGTTGCCCGCAAATATGGTATCTACACTGCGCAAATCCGTAATAATAACGTTTTTGTCTATAACGGTGTAGGTATTTATCATTTCTTTAAAAAGCTTATCCTGTTCAAAATAGAGGTTTGTTCTCTCAATAACGTCAGGAAGAGCCAAAATTTCTTCTATAGTCATTGTCCTGCAAGCTTCTATTAAAAGCTCCATAAGCTCATAGTTAGAAATCCTGAAATTCCTGAATCGACCGAGACCTGTTCTTGGATCCATTATAAAACCAAGCAGAATCCAGCCCTTTGGATCTATTATTTCATCAGCGGTCAGATCTCCCGAATCAACTTTATCCACATAGTTAATCATTGTTTCAAAATGGGGGAGTTCGTCCCTTCCTCCGTAATAATCATAAATTATTCTGGCGGCAGAGGGGGCCAGTCTGGATTCGCCTTTAAATTCTATATCGGCGCCCAGTCTTTCTGATTCGCTGGAATGATGGTCAAACCACATATTACAGCCTTTGACATATGGAATATTCGCCATAACGTCATTGTCCGTAACCTCCACCAATCCGTCCTGAATGTCCTTAGGATGCACAAATTTCCAATGATCTATTATACCAAGTTCTTTTAACAGCGCTCCGCACGCAAGTCCGTCAAAATCCGATCTTGTTAGTAATCTCATAGTAGGCCCCCTTCAAATATTTATTGTAATTATTATATCATCAATAGTATTTTATTTCCATTAAAAACAAATAATAAAGTCAAATTATGTTTAAGGCGGTGCTAATTATATGGAACAGCAAGAAGAAGAAAAACAGAATCAGGCCGGCCCCTCTGAAAAAGAAGTTGATGATATAAAGGAGTTCGGCCTCTATACACCAAAAACTAAAAATCCAAGGGGGAATATTTTTTACTTGACCATAATAGGCCACATTGAAGGCCATAACGTTATGCCTCCCTCTACAAAAGCCACGAAATACGAGCATGTGATTCCTATGCTGTTTGAAGTGGCAGAAAATCCTGAAATAGACGGTTTGCTTGTGACGCTTAATACAGTGGGCGGGGATGTTGAAGCGGGGCTGGCTATTGCCGAGCTCATTTCAGGCTTAGGAAAACCCACTGTTTCACTGGTTTTAGGCGGCGGACACTCAATCGGCGTACCTCTTGCCGTTGCGGCTCAATATTCCTTCATTGCCCCTTCTGCAACAATGACGGTGCATCCCGTCAGAATGAGCGGAACTCTTGTGGGCGCACCCCAAACCTATGATTATTTTGCAAAAATGCAAGAGAGGGTTTCAAACTTTATAACAGGAAACTCTAAAATCGACGAAAACAGGCTCACTGAACTGATGTTTGATACAAAGCAGTTTGCTCTTGACGTTGGAACAATGCTTATAGGTGAAGAAGCCGTAGAAGAAGGAATAATCAATGAAGTTGGCAACCTATTTTCAGCAAGAGAAAAATTATTTGAGCTTATAGCAAATTATCGCTCAGAAGAAGAAATTTCGTAAAAATTCCCTTCGTCATAAAAAAACATTATATCAAAATTTTCTTTAGAGGAGGAACTCTCCGGGATTACCGAAATGTTGGTAAATCTGGGGGCGTTGTCTCCTCTTTTTGAATTAAGTATTCCCTGTATTCTCCAAGACCCTTCAAGAACAGTTTCAAGCGGCAGAGCCAAATCTTCATACATTGGAAAAGTATTTAAAATAGCGATTTTGTCGTCTCCGTTAGCTTTTGTATAACCGCCCTTTGAAAAGGCTATTAAAAAATTTTTGGCTATTTCTTCACTTCTTTCATAACATGTTTTATAACCGGCTATAATCCCCCCATTCGGTATAATGAATAAAGCAGCCAGAAAACAGGCTATTAATGGAGTTATCGGCTTTTTCTTTGAAAGAAGCAAGTCAAACATAAACTCAACAATCAGCGCTATCCCAGGAAAAGACGTATAAGCGGATCTGACTGCTATATAAGAGTTCCTTAGAATAAAGAAGATCGAATAGGGTGCAATTATAAGTATAACCGAAATTATAAAAATTTTAATCCCGCTAACGCTGCTTTTCGATGATTTCATTACATTTCCATCATTATTATCGGCATTTTTCCCTAGAAACACAAAGAATCCAGAAAAAATAATTGCCGCTGCTGAAATTAATAACGGAATCAGGAGTTTTAAGTCCGAAAATGCGTATTTAATTCCTCCTGAAAAAACATTTATGTTTGTTTTAGTGAATAGACCTGCGATTTTTTTAGAGGTTTCAGCGGCGTGAGTAAAAAATCCTTCGTTTAAAAGAGTGCCTCTTCCGTCACCGGCATCTCCGAAAGAGAAAATAAAATAATAAATGAAAATAATTCCGACGCTTATATATGGGACAAGACATAATATTTTCGGAGTAAAGCTTTTTAACTTTTCTTTATTTAAATATAATATAACGGAATAAAAGCAAATCATAAATATAATTACCTGCTCATAATATCCAACAGATAAAACATTCAGAATAATGAATAATATTACATTAACAATGAATCTTCCCTGCTTATTTAGTAATTTCAAAAAAAACCAAACGGACGAAACAGACAGGAACATTCCTAAAACAATTCTTGACGACGCACTAATCCAATAAACAGATTCATAAAGCAGCGGATATAATAGAAATATAACAAGAGCTATGAGGGAAAAATTTATCCCGCTTTTCTTGAAAATGTCCTTTAGCATAAGCCCTGTGAAAAAATGCATAACAATAGTAAAAATCAGGACAACGCTTAAATTATCAAAAAAGGGCGAAATTAAATAAACATCCGTAAAAAAGCTCAGAGGCCTGTCAGAAAACCGCTTATACCACATAATTACATTATCCCAGGCTCCGCCCTCCATTATTCGCCTTAAATAAACACCATATTGGTTATAATCGTCGGCGAAGGAATAGTACATAAAACCTTGGGCAAAGCACATAGTCATCAAACCCAGAAATAGAGCGGCATAAAAAATATAAAGGCGGCCTTTTCTGGTTTTCAGAAATTCCATTATAAAAATCCCCCGTCTATTGTAATAACCTGAGCGTTTAAATAAGCGGCAGCGGGCGATGCCAGAAAAAAGCATAGTTCGGCAACTTCTTTCGGGGTTCCTAGTCTTCCCGCCGGAATCTGAGCTTTTAGATTATCCATTTCGCAGTCTGATAAAGAGCTGTTCATTTTCGTATCAATAACTCCGCAGGCTACGGCATTCACTGTGATTTCTGACGGGGCAAGCTCTTTTCCCAAAGCTTTTGAAAAGCTGTTGACCCCTCCTTTTGAAGCGGAATAAACGGCTTCACAGGATGCTCCCACATTTCCCCATATTGACGAAATATTAATAATTCGCCCCCATTTTTGTCGAACCATATATGGAACGGCTAAATGACAGCAATTAATCATCCCGTACAGATTTGTATCTAAAATGTTTTTTATTTCTCCATAAGTCATGTCAGAAAAAAGCCCTATATGTGATATGCCCGCTGAGTTTACCAGTATATCTATGCCGCCAAATTCAGCTTCAATTTTAGAAAACATTTCCGTTGTTTTCTCAGTATTTGAAACATCACAGAAAAAGCTCTTTGTATTAAGCCTTTTCGACTCATATAAAAGCCTGTCTCTATCATGCCCTCCGTTTATGATGACTTCATAGCCGGAGGATATAAATTTTTCGGCAATAAAAAGACCGATTCCCGAAGATGAGCCAGTTACTAAAACCCTGTTATTCATGAAGGCTCTCAATAATCTTTGTTTTCATATTTTCAAATTCGTCCATTGTCGGATCAAGATTCGCCCATTTTATAGCAATTTCGTCACCCTTAAACCTAGGGATTATATGAACATGAAAATGCATAACTGTTTGTCCGGCTACCACGCCATTGTTTTGAAGAATATTAACTCCTTCAAAATTCAAAACAGAATAAAGCGCCATAGTTATTTTTTTTATAAGCGGAAACAAAGAAGCGGCTTTGTTTTCGGGAAGCTCAAAAATACTTTCATAATGTCCCTTTGAAATAATAATCGTGTGACCGAGATTAGCGGGGAATCTATCGAGAATTACCCTGAAATCGTCGTTTTCAAATAAAGTGAATGATGGGATTTTGTTCTCCATTATACTACAAAAAACACAGGAATCCTCTGACATCAAAAGCACCTCACTTAATATA
>CAYLSP010000143.1:0-4714 GCA_964385935.1 uncultured Defluviitaleaceae bacterium | reverse complement strand
GCCACTGAGCACGGCGGCTTCTCTGTTTTCGCCGGTGTTGGTGAGAGAACGAGAGAAGGTAATGACCTTTATCACGAAATGCAGGATTCCGGCGTTATTAATAAAACGGCACTGGTATTCGGACAGATGAACGAACCGCCGGGAGCGAGAATGAGAATCGCTTTAACAGGTCTTACTATGGCTGAATATTTCAGAGATATCGGCGGACAGGACGTGCTTCTGTTTATAGATAACATTTTCAGGTTTATTCAGGCTGGTTCTGAGGTTTCCGCGCTTTTGGGACGTATGCCTTCAGCCGTTGGCTATCAGCCTACATTAGCAACCGACGTTGGCGCGCTTCAAGAACGTATTACCTCAACTAAAAAAGGCTCTATTACAAGCGTACAGGCAGTTTATGTTCCGGCGGACGATTATACAGACCCTGCGCCCGCTACAACGTTTACACACCTTGACGCTACAACAGCTCTTTCCAGGGCAATTGTTGAAATAGGTATTTATCCGGCTATTGACCCTCTTGCTTCAACATCACGTATTCTTGACCCTAACGTTGTCGGACAGGATCATTATAAGGTTGCCCGCGACGTTCAGGCTATTTTGCAAAGATATAAGGAATTGCAGGATATTATTGCGATTCTTGGTATGGATGAGCTTTCTGAAAATGATAAGCTTATTGTTTCAAGAGCCCGTAAGATTCAGAGATTCCTTTCACAGCCTTTCTTCGTTGCGTCAAAGTTCACCACCATTGAGGGAAGATATGTTCCGATTCAGGAGACAATTCGCGGGTTCAGAGAGATTTTGGACGGTAAGCATGACGAAATCCCTGAGGGCGATTTCCTGAACGCAGGACCTATTGAGGACGTTGTTGAAAGATTTAGGAAGCGGACTAAAGCCTAATCTGGCTTTCTAAGGGATGAGGTGAGAGCTATGGCTAAAAATTTGCGGCTGCGAGTGGTTACTCCACAAAAGATACTTTTTGACGGCGATGTTTCAATGGTAATTATGCGTGCCGAAAGCGGCGACATTGGTGTACTTCCGGGTCACGAGGCTTTGACGACCGTCCTTTCCTACGGCGCTATGCGGGTGTTTAATGATGAAGAAGTGACTTTATATACTGTTATGGGCGGCTTTGCAGAAATCGGCCCTGACATGGTTACTATTTTGTCAGACGCGGCTGAGAGAAACGACGAGATTGACAGAGAGCGGGCTATAGCGGCCAAGGAACGCGCCCTCAGAGATATAGAAAACCTGACAGACAAAAGAGAAATCCAGATGAGCCAGAACTCATTGAGACGTGCCCTTGTACGTATTGATGTTAGTTCCTATCCGATTGTCGGCTCGCGTAAAAACAGTTAATACAATAATATCTGTTAGCGGTGTCCCATAATTTCTGGGATGCCGCTGTTTTTTTGGTTTTTTTGTACTAATAGTTGATAAAAACGGGAATGTTTGTTATAATGGTGTAATCATATTGTTATGCAATTGTTATTTGAAGAGATTGGATAGGTGACGTAGGCTTTGAATTTATGCTGGAACGGTCTTGATAAGGGTTGGCAGGCTAGTTTTAATAAGGGTTGGGAAGCTTATATTTTGGGGAATCCTCCCATTGGAGCGGCGATTCTAGACAGTAATAATAAATTAATTTCTTTTGGAAGGCATCGAATTTTCGACAGAAACGGTGATAGCGGCTCATTATACGGAACTAATCTATCTCATGCCGCTGTTAACGCCATTTTACAGGTGGGGAGTCATCCGAATAAGGACGTGATGCACTATACGCTTTATTCAACTGTTGAGCTTTGTCCTCTCTGTTTCGGAGCTGTTATTATGAGCGGGATAAAAAGAATTAAATTTGGTGCTATTGACCGCCTTGAATGTATTTGCGGACTTCATCAAATGTCGGATCTGATGACCGAAAATGGGATTTATATTGACGGCCCTGTCAGAGGGATTCAGGATATTCAGGCCGCGCTTCAAACTTGCTATGAGATGGAACAGGGACGGTTGGGCGACAACACACTCATAGACGCATGGCGAAGCATCTGCCCTATGGGTGTAAAAGCCGGAATAAAACTTTATAAATCGGGAGCGCTGTTCGGTTTTATAGAAAACGGTATTACAGTTAACGAAGTTATAGATTATGTTTGTAGAATAATTTAGGACGTATTAAAAGGCGAATTCTCGCTTTTCAATACGTCCTTTAAAATTAACTGAGCAGTTTAAGACTTCTTTCAACCACATTTTCAACTGTAAACCCGAATTGTTTGAACAGGGCAGAAGCGGGAGCAGAAGCGCCGAAGGTGTCGATTGAAATCATATCTCCGTCAAAGCCGATATATTTAGCCCAGCCGAAGGACGAAGCCGCTTCAACGGCAAGCCTTTTTTTAACGCCCATTGGCAGAACGCTTTCTTTGTATTCTTCTGACTGCTCTTCAAAAACTTCAAAGGACATAAGACTTACAGCACGAGCGTCAATGCCTTTTGATTGAAGTTCTTCATGGGCTTTTGAAATAAGTTCAACTTCTGAGCCTGTCGCGATTAAGATTATATCCGGGACGGGCTTTTTGCTGTCTTTCAGGATATAACCGCCTTTCAGGGCGGCCTTGCCAGTTTCCGGCAAAAGCTTTAAGTTTTGTCTTGAAAGAACTATTGTTGTTGGGGTAGAGTTTCTTGTTAAGGCAAGATACCAGGCAACCGCCGTTTCTTTTGTGTCACAGGGGCGAATAACCGTGTGATTCGGGATACTTCTTAATGCGGCCAGATGCTCAATCGGCTCATGAGTTGGGCCGTCTTCGCCAACACCAATGGAATCGTGGGTCATGATGTTAATAACAGGCAGCTTCATCAGGGAGGACAGACGCATAGCGGGCTTCATATAATCTGAGAATACGAAGAAGCCTGACACATAAGCTCTTAGTCCACCGTGAGCTGCAATTCCGTTAGCGATAGCTGTCATGGCATGTTCCCTTATACCAAAATGAATATTTCTGCCGGAATAATCTTCTGCACTAAAATCGCCCATGTTTTTCATAATGGTTTTTGTGGAAGGCGCAAGATCCGCCGAACCACCGATTAAATTAGGAACTATGGGCGCAAGCTTATTCAAAACAATTTCAGAAGAAACTCTTGTCGCAATATCTCCTTCATATTCCCAGAAGTTGACGTCATCAAGCAAATAGGGTATATCAAGATTCAAATATTCCTGCCATTTGCAATAGTCATCAGGGAAGGATTTCGCATACCAACTAACCATCTGATGCCATTTAGATTCTTTTTCATTGAGTTCATTTGCATAGATTTCGGCTTGTTTCTTAACTTCGTCAGGCACATGGAAATGGTTCTCGGGGTCAAACCCAAGGGCTTTTTTAACGAGTTTTATTTCGTCAACACCAAGGGGTTCACCATGAGCAGAAGCCTTGCCAACTTTGTTAGGTGAGCCATAACCGATTTTTGTCTTTATTTCAATTATAGAGGGTTTTTTAGTTTCAGCCTTTGCCTGTTCCACTGCGTTAATAATTGCTTCTAAGTCGTTGCCGTCTTCAACAAGTTGTGTGTGCCAGCCGTAGGCTTCATAACGCTTTAACACGTTTTCCTTAAACGTAATAGCTGTATCGCCCTCGATTGTTATGTTGTTACTGTCATACAACAGAATCAATTTATTAAGCTCAAGGGTTCCCGCCAAAGAGCAGGCTTCTGAGGATATCCCCTCCATAAGGCAGCCGTCTCCACAAAGGACGTAAGTATAATGGTCAACAATGGGTAAGGTAGGTCTATTGAAAACGCTTGCAAGATGGGCTTCTGCCATAGCCATACCCACTGCATTGGCGATTCCCTGTCCTAATGGGCCTGTTGTTATTTCAACGCCGGGGGTATGCTTATATTCGGGATGACCGGGGGTTTTTGAACCTAATTGCCTAAAATTCTTCAAATCCTCAATGGTTAAATCAAACCCAAAAACATGCAAAATGGAATACAAAAGCGCTGAGCCGTGACCTGCTGACAGAATAAATCTGTCCCTGTCAGGCCAGTCGGGATTTTTGGGGTTATATTTCATTAATTTTCCATAGAGGGCATAAGCAGCAGGGGCTGCGCCCAACGGAAGCCCGGGGTGTCCCGAATTAGCTTTTTGAATAGCATCCGCTGACAAAAGCCTTAGTGTTGATATAAATAGTTCGTCTAAATTTTTCATAATTTACTCCTTCTTTACTTGTTAGATATTACGCCGTCGATTTCAGCCAGCTATTACGACTTCATAGCAGTTATATAAACCGCTTTCTCGTCCCCATTCCATTCAACCGTCGCACCCATGCTTTCAGAAATAGCTCGAAGGGGCACTAGAGTTCTGTTTTTGGTAATGCATGGCGAAACGTCTAAGGTTGTCTTCACACCGTTTATGTAAGCGGTTTTGTCCCCGATTTTAAGGATTATCGTCTTAGTTCCCCTTTTAGCGGTTATACTCAGAGTTTTCTCGTCCCATTCAACTGTTGCGCCCATGGCTTCAAATATTGCACGCATGGGAACAAGTGTTCTTCCGTTTTCAATAACCGGCGATACATCAAAGAAAAGCTCTGTATTGTTAAGAAAAACTCTAGTTGGGCGAGCTTCATTCTCAGCCATTTTTCTGATATATTCTATGGTACGATTTGTCTCTTCCTCTGAATAGCCAAGAAATTTTGCTTGATTTTTGACACCATATTTGTCGCAAAGAGCAGAGCTT
>CAYLSP010000142.1:0-4741 GCA_964385935.1 uncultured Defluviitaleaceae bacterium | reverse complement strand
GGGAATATGCTTGTACAAAGAATTTTAAGGAGTGTTTAGAATGAACAAAAGAATTTCTGCTCTGATACTTTCGGTAGTCATGACCACTGCGGCCTTCACCTTAGTTTCTTGCAGCTCTGATAACAATAGCCAAAATCCTTCGGTCTCTTCCGGAACGGAATCCCCTGATAATGGCAGTCCTTCTGAGGCAATCATTTCAACTCTGCCTGTTGACAACACGGATTCCCTTATATCTGAGCCATCCTCAGTGACGGCATTTGCCAAAATAGGAGACGACCTGCCCGTTTCCCGCGGGCTTGTGGCAAAAATGCTTGCTCTGGCGTTTAATGATAAAAACTCCATTGACAGCTACGAGCGTGAAATTTCCTTTTCGGATACTACTGCCGATTTGTGGTTTGACAGGTATATAAACGCCTGTGTTATTTCTGGGCTTATGTCGGGTTCTGGCGAGGTTTTTAACCCGAAACAGCCCCTTAGCCTGGCCGAAGCTCAGTCCCTTTTAGACAGACTTGACCCACTAAACGGCGTAAAAATGCAGATTACAGAGGAAAACAGGGCTAAACCAATCTCCTATGCCCTCTGGACAGACCTCTATTGCAAACTTTTAGAAAATTTAAGAGGCGAGAAAAGTGTGTATGACACATTCGGCATTGCACGGGACGAAATAATCGTTTTAGCCACACCTGATAATAATAACATGCTGCCCGAATGGAACACCATAACGGATTCTGGAGCTATGTCATTTTCAGGTCTTTCAATGGAAGCTTATATCGATAAGGAAATTTCCATCCTGAAAAAAGAAGGCGAAATAGTGGCTGTTCTAGATATAATTACCGACACGCCAACTATAAGAAATGCTTATATCATAAAAGCCGCCGAAGTGGGTATAACTATTTTCGCAGGCGGCGCTGAAAGAACTTTTACATACGTTAGTCCACCGGAAAAACCTGTAGACGGCAAAATTTGCGACATAAAAATTATGGCCGGTAAAGCACTTGAAGTTAAGGCTTATAAAGAAACTATTCGGGGAACTATAAAAAGAGTTACTTCCGAATATGTTGAACTCTATGAGTACGGAATAGTAAAGTTCACAAAATATGCTGTCTTTTATTCTACGGCAGACGGATTTACAAGGTTCAGGTCTATGTCCTCACTAATAGTGGGCACAGACTGCGCGGAATATATCTGCCTTAACGGTGAAATTTTAGCTTCTGTCATAACAAAAAAGTCAACTCCCGATAAAATCAGAGCCGCTATATCTACAACAGGTTTCACATCTCTAGTCCATGAGGAAGTAAAGTTAACGGCAACAAAAAAATTTACTGTAACAAACTCCTCCTTGGGAGCAAGTGCCCCTGAAACAAAAACATATAACCCCGGCGACGTTTTCACAATATCAAAAACTGAAAACAATGAACTAATACAAAAAGGAAGGCTTTATATAAACTGTGAATCAGGGGGGAAAATCCAGCTTCTTTCAATAGAAAGGAACTGGCCGGGGAAGGAAAGCCCTTCATATCGCGGAAGTATTGAAATAGGGCTTGAAAACGGCGGTTATTCCATTGTTAATGAGCTTAGTCTGGAAGAATACCTTTATTCGGTAATTCCTTCCGAAATGCCTTCTTCACACGGGGTTGACGCTGCAAAGGTTCAAGCCATAACCGCAAGAAGCTTCGCCTATAACCAATATTTTTTAAACCGCTTCCACAAATTCGGCGCTCATGTTGATGATTCTGTATCATGTCAGGTCTATAACAACATTCCCGAAAACAACACGTCTATAAGTGCCTGTGACCAAACGGCAGGGCTCTGCCTGACCTATGAAGGAGAAGTAATTTCGGCTAACTTTTTTTCAACCTCCAGCGGCATGACCGCAAATTCAGGCGACGTTTGGGCAAATAGTGCAACAAAACAGTTCCCAACGTCTACAGCCGAATATCTTTCTTCCGTTAAGCAATATGAAGGGGACTACGGCGATTTATCAAAAGAGGAAAACGCAGAAGTATTTTTCAAGGATAAGACCGTAAAAAGCTGGGATTCAGGTTTTTCATGGTTTAGATGGAATGTTACAATGACAGTAACAGAGCTTGAAAACTCTATAAACCAAAGCCTTAAAGCCCGTTATGAAACCGCTCCAAAGCTGATTAAAACCTTACAAAGCGATGGTTTTTATAAGAGCCGTCCAATCAGCACTATAGGGAACTTAAAAGACATTGAAGTTGTTTCAAGAGGAAGCGGCGGAAATATTTTAACTCTCAGAATTATAGGCACAGAGGCCACGGTTTTAGTTTCAACGGAATATAACATCCGCCTGCTTTTAAAGCCGGTTGGTGAAAACATAGTTTTAAACCGTGTTGACGGAACCACTGTTTCAAATTACTCCCTTATGCCAAGCGCGTTTTTCGTCATGGAAAAGAACTACAGCGAAGAAAAACTCTCATCCATAACATTTTATGGCGGCGGAAACGGTCACGGCGTAGGCATGAGCCAAAACGGCGTTAAGGGAATGATAGAAAAAGGATTTTCTGTTGAGGATATTTTAAAGCATTATTATTCAGGAACAAAAGTCGAGAAAAAATATTAAAACCAAATCAATCCAATTCAAGAAGAATGTACAAATGGAAATTATGCATATAATCGTCTATCCAGTCAAAAATATACAATGACATAAATCTGATAGTGCGAGGAGTGCATAATAAAATGATTAGATCGAAAAAAAACATTTTTATAATAACGTTTTTAATTATATCCACATTAATAAGCACAATTTCTTTTGGCTCAACAGACAGCCCTGCATTGACAATTGACGCCAAATCAGCGGTTCTGATTGAAGCTTCAACAGGCAAGATTCTTTTTGATAAAAATGCCAATGAGAAGCTTCATCCGGCCAGCGTCACAAAGGTTATGACAATACTTTTGATATACGAGGCTTTGGCTCAGGAAAAAATTTCTTGGGATGACGTTGTAACTATATCAGCCCACGCTTCCAGTATGGGCGGCTCACAGGTCTATTTAGAGCCTGCGGAGCGTCAGACTGTTCGGGATTTAGTTAAATGCGTAGTTATAGCCTCCGCTAACGATGCAGCAGTAGCCATGGCTGAGTTTGTGGCGGGAAGCGAAGAGAGTTTTGTTGATTTAATGAACAAAAAGGCCGCCGAACTTAATATGGAAAACACCCATTTTATAAATGCCTGCGGTCTTGACGCGGATAATCACTATTCCTCTGCCTATGATATTGCAATCATGAGCAGAGAACTTATAAATAATTACCCAGAAGCTCTTGAATTTACAACTGTTTGGCAAGACAGCATAACTCATAAAACTGCTCGGGGAGAAGAAGAGTTCGGACTCACTAATACTAACAAACTCATAAAATGGTATAACGGAACAACAGGTCTTAAAACTGGCTCTACGGGAAAAGCTCTTTTTTGCCTGTCAGCCTCTGCAATAAGAGACGACATGCATCTTATAAGCGTAATTATGGCAGCACCAACTCCCAGCGTTCGTTTCCAAGAATCTATGAAAATGCTTGACTATGGCTTTGCAAACTTTAAAATAGCAAAGGGCGAAGAAGCCGGCAAAAAAGTGGGCGAAATAAAGGTTCATAAAGGAAAAGCAGAAACCGCTGATGTAACAGTTAAAAACCAGATAACCTCAGTACTTCCAAAGGGCAATACTGAGGAATTGCAATCAAAAATTGTTATAAACGATTTTATAAGCGCGCCAATCAAGGCAGGCCAGGTTGTTGGGGAAATATCATATTATCAAAACGGAACTATAATCGGAAAAAGTCCATTGGTAACGGATACGGATATTGAAAAAGCTTCATTTACTGACATGATAAGAAAAACGTCTTCAATCTGGTTTGAATAGATTTAAATTAATTTAAAAGAGTAATTCCAAATCATATCCCCTCATATATATAGATATTAATATGTATGTATGAGGGGGTATGTTTTTATGCACGGCTATATAAGACGGTTTGTAACATTGCTGCGCGAAGGCGGGGAACAGTCCGGAAGCGGAAAAAAAGCAATGGGCAGATGCGTAATTGAAAAAAGAGACTATTCAGGTAAAATAATTTTAAATATTCAGGATTTAAAACCAGAAACAATTTACAAGCTCTATTTTGTGTCTGTGAGAGACGGACACTCCTTCTGTGTTTTTGCAACTAATGTTATGACTTGTAAAAGAGGACAAGGCAACAAAAAAATCGAGTTTGACCCAAACGACGTTTTCGGAAGCAGAAAGCCTATAGAGGATTTTGACGTTGTTGCCGTCAGCGAGGAGAAGAACGGCAAAGACATATCCTTTGTGTTGGCTGGTTTCATTGACAAGCCTGTTCAATGGAAAAATAATTATATCTTCTTTGAAAAAGGAAAAGACGATGACAATTATGCTCAGGCAAAAACTAATGTAGAAAGAAATGTGCCTTCTCCTAAGTTAACCCCTAATCCTCCGCAAATTTCAAAGCCAGAACTAATTACTGAACCTGAATTCATTCCTGAGCCTGAACTTATTCCTGAACCTGAACTTATTCCTGAACCTGAACTTATTCCTGAACCTGAATTTATTCCTGAGCCTGGATTTATTCCTGAGCCTGGATTTATTCCTGAGCCTGGATTTATTCCTGAGCCTGAATTTATTCCCCAACCTGAGTTTATTTCCGAACCTAGAGTCATGCCAGAACCTAGAGTCATGCCAGAACCTAGAGTCATGCCAGAACCTAGAGTCATGCCAG
>CAYLSP010000141.1:0-4743 GCA_964385935.1 uncultured Defluviitaleaceae bacterium | reverse complement strand
AAGCTCGTCCCAAGCGAAAATAATGTTATAGCCATCAACCAGCAAATAACTTTTATGCTTAGCCGCCATAGCTTGTCCCCCTTCCACACGAATATATTAAGAATCAGTTCCTGCCTGTCTTAGAACCTCATATAAAATGACAGAGGCGGCCACAGAGGCGTTCAGTGACTTAATTTTCCCCCGCATAGGGATAGAAACAGAGAAGTCGCAGCTTTCTTTAACAAGGCGTGAAACCCCTTCTCCTTCGCCGCCGATAACTATAGCAAGAGAGCCTTTGAGATTTGATTTATACATAGGCTCGCCGTCCATATCGGCGCAGCATACCCAAACCCCCGCTTCTTTAAGCTCTTTTATCGCCGCTGTCAAATTAGTTACTCTGGCGCACCTCATGTAGTTTAAAGCCCCGGCTGAGGACTTGGCTACAACGCCAGTCAGGCCGGAAGCACGTCTTTTTGGAAAAATCACGCCGTGAGCCCCAACCGCTTCCGCAGTTCTTATTATAGCCCCCAAGTTGTGCGGGTCTGTTAATTTGTCAAGCACAATAATTAGCGGGTCTTCGTTTCTTTCTCTGGCATAATCAAGTATATCAGAAATGGTGTAATAATCCGTGAACGGGCAAACAGCCACAACTCCCTGATGACTTTTTGATTCTGATATTTCGTCAAGCTTAATCTTGGGAACTCCAACGGTTACAATGCCCTTTTCTCTGGCCTTTGCTAAAATAACATTAATAGTTCCTTCAATTTCGCCTTCTTTAAAGAAAATCTTATCAATATCCCTGTCTGAGTTCAAGGCTTCTAACACGGCATTTCTGCCTTCAAGTTTGATTGTTTCAATGAAATCGTCTTTTTCTTCCTCAGACTCAGGTCTCGCCTTTTTCCTATTGTCAGATCTCTTGCTTCCGTCTTTTTTATCAAAGGATTTTTTAAAATCCCTTTTAGAATCCCCTGAACCTGCCTTCTTATAAACCGGCTTATTAAGCGGCTTTTTTTTATCAAAAGCCCTCGGTTTTCCACTAAATGCCATTATAGTTCCACCTGGTCCCTTCTCTTGTATCTTTAATTTCAACGCCCATTTCTAATAGTAAATCTCTTATTTCATCGGATTTTTTAAAGTCTTTATTCTTTCTTGCCTCGTTGCGCTCACTAATGAGTGCTTCAATTTTTTCTGTGTCAACAGCCGCTTCCTTCTTTTTTTCAATCCCTAATATATTCATAAGGTTGTTGACTTCTTTGAGTAAAAATGAAGCAAATTCAGATGACGTTCCCTCTTTCACATTAAGGTTTATAAATTTCGCAAGTCCATGCAAAGCCGTTACCGCGTTTGCAGTGTTAAAATCATCATCCATACTCTCTTCAAACATTTTTCTAAAGCTCTTGGCGCTGTCAAGAAGAGATTTTTCTTCATCTGTCATCAGAGCCACTGCTGATGACGTATATTCTGCCGCTTTTTCAGCCGCGTTTGTGATTCTCGATAAGGACGTTTTCGCGGCACTCAATAAATCGTCTGAAAAATTAAGCGGCATACGGTAGTGAGCAGAAAGGATGAAAAAACGCACCGTATCATAACCGAATTTTTCTGCCACTTCCCTAAGCAGGAAGAAGTTCCCCAGAGATTTTGACATTTTAGCGTTATCAATATTAATCATGCCGTTATGAAGCCAATAACGCGCAAATGCTGCTCCGTTTGCGGCTTCGCTTTGGGCAATTTCGTTTTCATGATGGGGGAAAATAAGATCCTCACCTCCAGCATGAATGTCGATAGTATCGCCCAAATATTTCTTAGCCATTGCAGAGCATTCAATATGCCAGCCAGGCCTTCCTTCACTCCATTTTGACTGCCAGAAAGGTTCGTTTTCTTTCGCAGGCTTCCACAAAACGAAATCAGCCGGACTCCTTTTTTCTTCCGCCACCTGAATTCTCGCTCCAGACATAAGTTCGGAGAGCTTCTTTTTAGATAGCTTTCCATAATCAGAGAAACTTTCGGCACTGAAATAAACATGCCCTTCCGATTCATAGGCGTAACCTTTTTCCACAAGAGTTTCAATCATATTTATTATTTCAGGAATCTCCTCAGTAACGCGGGGGTGGACAGTAGCCCTTTTTATATTAAGCCCTTCCATATCCGTCAGAAATTCTTTAATATAGCGTTCTGATATAACGCTCATTGTAGAATTTTCTTCATTGGCAGCCTTTATTATTTTATCGTCTATATCAGTAAAATTTTGAACATAATCCACTTCCATGCCTTTATATTCTAAATATTTCCTTACTGTATCAAAAATTACAGCAGGGCGTGCGTTTCCAATGTGTATTTTATTGTAAACGGTGGGGCCGCAAACATACATACGAACTTTGTTAGGCTCAATCGTTACAAGTTCTTCCTTTTCTCTTGACAATGTGTTAAAAACCCTTATTCCCATAACTTCCACCTCTTAAACAATTTTATTCAATGTACAGACCGCTTTGGCCGCAATTCCTTCCATTTTCCCGGTAAATCCCAAACCCTCTTCCGTAGTTGCTTTTATATTTATAAAATCTGTTTCGGTTATTTTTTTATAATTGTCCGCAATTTCCCTAAAGTAAGGCGAAAGCTTAGGTTTTTCGGCAATAATAACTGTATCTATATTTATGATTCTAAAGCCCTTTTGTTTAAGCTTTTGACACACTTCTTCCAAAAGCACAAGGCTGTTGGCATTTTTGTATTTCGGGTCGCTATCAGGAAAATGAAGCCCGATATCTCCCAAACAGGCTGCCCCCAAAAGAGCATCCATAACCGCATGAGTAAGCACATCAGCATCAGAATGCCCAGCAAGCCCCATTTCAAAAGGGACAGTCACCCCACCCAATATAAGACTCCTATCCATGGTAAACCGATGAACATCATAACCTATGCCAACAAACAAAGACATACAACCGCCTCCTAGAAACGGAATCAGTATAAGTAACGTTTAATTATACCACAGTTTTTATGTAATGTCACTAATGCAAAATAAAAAATTAAACATGACCTACTATTGTCATGTTTATGTGGTATACTATAGTTAGAGGTGGAATTATGCAGATTAACAGGCTGTTTGAGATTGTATATCTCTTAATGGATAAAAAAAACATGACCGCAAAGGAACTTGCCGAACATTTCGAGGTCTCGGTGCGCACAATTTTGCGTGATATTGAGACGCTATCAATGGGGGGTATCCCCATTTACACCACACAGGGCAAGGGCGGCGGTGTGCGGCTGATGGATGGTTTTGTGCTTAGTAAATCGGTGCTTACCGATAAAGAGCAAAGCGATATTTTAACGGCACTGCAAAGCCTTAATGCTGTTAACGTTCCAGATGTTGAGCCTGTTTTAACAAAGCTTGCAGCACTCTTTAATAAAAACGCCACAAGCTGGATTGACATTGATTTTTCACCCTGGGACGGCGACGAGGACGCAAGAGAGCGTTTTTCACTTTTAAAAGCAGCAATTTTGTCACGAAATCTTGTCAGCTTTGACTACTTTAGTTTTTGGGGTGAGAAAAGTAGCCGGATTGTAGAACCGTTACAAATTGTGTTCAAGGAAAAGGCTTGGTATCTTTCGGCGTTTTGCTGCGGTAAAAATGATTACCGCACCTTTAAGCTTAGCCGAATAAAAAACCTTGTGGTTACGGAAGACAGCTTTGAAGTTCGCCCGCTTAAAAAAATTGCCGAAAGCTTTGAGGCAGCAAACCTTTGTACCGTCACATTAAAAATTGACGAGGAAATGTCGCCTAGAATTTGGGATGAGTTTGAGCAGTCTCAGGTTAGTGAAGATGAGGACGGCTACTTTATCGTTAAAGCAAAACTGCCCGACGACGAGTGGGGTTATGGATACATTATGTCTTACGGAGACAAAGCTGAGGTGATTAAGCCGGATAGTATTAGGGAAATTGTTAAAAATAGGTTTGTAAGTGCCTCAAAAAGATATTTATAACATGACATACTGTTGTCAGCTTATCGTTGATATAATATAAACAAAACTTGCGAAAGGATTTATCTTATGGGAAAATTAGAAGATCTGCCTAACATTGGCAAAACACTTGAAAAACAACTGAATGATGTTGGTATTGAAACTGCCGAAAAACTAAAACAAACCGGCAGCTGTGATGCGTGGATGCTTATTCGTTTTCGAGACCCCTCTGCTTGCCTCAACCGCCTCTGTGCGTTAGAGGGTGCAATCAGAGGTATTCATTGGCATCATCTGCCCCAGGAAGTTAAGGATGAGCTTCGCAGTTTTTATCAGTCAAATAAAGCTTAAAAATCTAGGAGGAAATTAAAATGGCAAAGTTAATCAAAGTAGAAACAATGGAATTACCAAAGGTATATGTAGTTGGCAAGGAAATCAGGGTAAAAATGAGCGATGTCATGAGCGAGAACAATCCGCTTGGGGGCTTTTGGCACAAATGTATGACCGATGGTACTTTTGACGAGTTATCTAAGCAAAATTTGTACTCAGATGATTATATAGGCTTTATGACTGACTGGGACAATGAGGATGGCTATTTTGTTTACAGCTGCGGTATGCTTTTAAAGGACAAGGCTGCCCCTAATGGGGAATATAACGTGCGTGAGCTTGGGCCTGCAAAAATTGCAGTTAGCTGGGTGCAGGGCAAGGACACCGACGATGTATGCAGCAATGCACATATGATAACCGAGGGTGCTTTGAAGGAAAAAGGAATTGATATTGCAAACATAGGCTGGAGCATGGAGGTTTATAACAACC
>CAYLSP010000140.1:0-4755 GCA_964385935.1 uncultured Defluviitaleaceae bacterium | reverse complement strand
GCAACCAGCAGGAGAAACCCCAAAAATGTCGTCATTTTCCATCCTTTCAATATTTTATTTTTTAAAACGAGGCTCTGCAATATATATAGTACCACGCAGCGCCTTTTCGGAGTATCGACAATCTTAATGAATATATGGATTATCTTCTCACTTACAAAAGCTTTACAAGGCAAAAGGCATGGGAAAAGTTCCCGCTCCTAAAGATAATCTTTGTATAAATCTTGTCAGCTATGGGCACATTTTTATCTTTGAAACGGTGATATCTGCTATCATCTCACACATACACGCTATACCCGCTAACAGTCGTATAAAAAGACTACCCCACTTTATTTAGGGCGAGTTCCCACTAACCTAGCGGAAGGTAGCTTAAAATTCCGAATCTATTAGGTTTTTCCAGGAAAATTATGTCACTACTATTAGGATAAAAGTTTTCTTATTTTTTATATTGACAAATTATGTTTCTTGCTTTATAATTGCCCTTGTTGGAAAAAGCCACTGCGCCCAGATAGCTCAGATGGTAGAGCAGAGGACTGAAAATCCTCGTGTCGGCGGTTCGATTCCGTCTCTGGGCATTACCTCTACATAGTTTTATTTAACAGTATACTCTGTCCCGTTTTAGGTACAGGGTGTTTTTTTTGAAATTTTACAGTTGCAACGTTAAAATTATTTTAGGTCGGTGCGTTTATATGAAGGGTTCAAAATTTTTAATGCATATTTCCGCAATAATAGCAATAGTCCTATGGGCTTTGGCCTACATCCTGATTCGTATATCATTACAGCATTTCACGCCGGAAGCATCGGCTTTTTTGCGATATCTAACGGCGGCTGTGTCACTTTTAATATACGCTTTAATTAAAAAAATGCGTCTGCCTAAGCTAAGGGATATTCCGCTGTTTATCTTCGGTGGAGCTGCCGGTTTTGCCCTATATGTTTATTTTATAAACACTGGTTCAACTACACTAACCGCTTCTGTTGTAAGCTTTATTGTCAGTTCTTCTCCAGTTCTTACGGCTCTTCTTGCCCGGTTTTTCCTTAAAGAAAAAATCGGCTTCCTTGGATGGGCATCGGTTCTTTGCGCCTTTTCCGGCATTGCTGTAATTACTTATTATAACGGCGGCTTTACTTTTAGCTCAGGTCTTATCTGGATATGCTTAGCCGCAATTTTACTTGCTGTATATAACATTTTTCAGAGAAAAATGCTTTCCAGATACACACCCTTAGAAATCACTACATATTGCATTATAGCAGGTGCACTGCTTCTTTCTGTTTTCGCGCCCGGTTCCTTCCCTCTACTTATGACGGCGAACTTAACTCAGATTCTCTCAATTATAATTTTAGGCATATTTTCCTCTAGCATAGCCTATTTAGCTTGGGCATACGCTTTAAATTTTGCTGAAAAAACAAGTGAAGTAACGAATTATATGTTCGTGACCCCTATTATTACTACTTTTTTGGGCTTTATTATGATTAATGAGGCTCCACATGTGTCTGTATATGTAGGCGGCGCAATGGTTCTTGCTGGTGTATTACTTATAAATAAGCGGAACGCACATAAAAATAAGAGCCTGTTGAATAATAGGTAAAAATCAAAAATACCTTTGCCCAAAACGCCAAAACAGGCCAATAAGTAAGACGAGATCTGCCTATAAGAAAAAAACAGATAAGGAAATAAGAGCGTGAAAAAATCTGTGCTTTTCATTTGCGGGGTTTTTGCATTGATTGCCGCTACCTACAACCTTTTTTCAACGGAATATCTGTTCTTATATGACGGCAATGTCATAAGCTATGCCATAGGTGATGCTAATAATGACGGCGTTGAGGACTTGCTTTTGCTAACGAGGGCTTTTATACAAAAAGACGGAGTTAACGGAGAGCCTTACGGCGATTATTTATATCAGCTTTCCTATGATGGAAGCGTAACGGGGATAAAAAAAGTCGTGAGACGGTTTAATCTGTCGGACATTAAGCCCATGAAAGTAATGCTTGGGGACGTGGACGGCGACGGTTTAAAAGATGTATCCGTCATGGTTTATAAAAGGACTGAATTTCATGACATTATGGCGAAACGGCCGTTTTTCTATAACATAAAAAATGGACAGCTCAATCCTTTGTGGAGGGGTTCAAGGCTTTCCCGTCCCTTTACGGATTATGTTCTGTTTGATATTGACAATGACGGCGTTTGTGAAATAATCTCTGCTGAGATTCTGTCTGACGGAAAAATGGCGGTGGCGGCATACGGCTGGCTAAGTTTTGGCTTTGAAATGCTGGCTGAAAGCGCCGAATATGAAATTATTTCTGATATTAAAATAATGGATAATGGGAAGCTTGGAATAAAAACTGACAAAGAAAACGTTATCGAGCTTTTTTACAGTGACGATAAACTAATCGAAGGGTGTGATAAATATGAAAAAAATTAAGGGCGCGGCTTTAATAGCGTCTGTTTTGTGCCTGTCAATGATTTCAAGTTGTTCAATTATAAGCGAACTTGTGAAAAAAGAGGAAATGAAAACGGAAATAGCTACGAGTGTACCATCTGAAGCCACGAAGCCATCTCCAACGCCAAAGTCTGACTCTGTTAAAAAGCCGCTCAGTCATTTCCGCGCTGAATACAAAAATCCTACTCTTGCATATGAAAAGGTTGGGTTTTCGGCTAACGTGACACCTTACAGCGTTAAGCCTGATCTGTCAAACGTTGAAAATATCGGGAGATTTCCAAATTTGACTGAAAATCAGAGGAGATTGCTTGCCAGCAATTATTTTGTTGTTACGCCAACAGATAACCTTCAATTCAGCTATACATATGAAAAAAACGAGTATCTTGAAATACCTAGTTTTATAACCACTGACTCAATACTCCAGCTTTATCACGTGTTTTTTGACCAATCTTTGAGGACTATTGAGGAAGGATATTTTCTCGAAATATCAGAAAAACTTAATACCAACATGCTTAATGGACTGATATCGCTTTTGACAGAAGCAGAGGATGACGCTACAAGGACAGCCATTGAGGACTGTATAGCCTATTTTGCGGTTTCTCAGCGTCTGCTTGAACTTCAATTGCCTGACGGTATACCAAGCAGGTCAAAAGTACTAGCAGATGAGGAATATGAGCTTGTTATGGCGCATGATGGGATAACTAAGTCGCCTTTGGCAGGTAATTATGTTTTTTATGAAAGCTTTTTGCCCCGCGGTCATTATACAAAGAGCGCGGAGCTTGAAAAATACTTCCGGGCTCTTATGTGGTACGGCATGATTTATTACGGAGTTGAGGAACAAGAAGGTGTGTCAGTGGATAAGTCACTATTAAAATCCATGGTGACGACTTACGCTCTCATGACTTTGCCTGAGGAAGACGGCAGCGCTCTGTGGGAAAATATCTACAGCCCAACTGTTTTTTATGTGGGAAGTGCCGATGACCTTACCCCATTTGATATGTGGAATAATATGATTGAGGTTTACGGTGATTTTGATTTAAACACCCTTAACAATGGAGAAAAAATGGCGGAATTATCCGCAAAGCTTGTTGCGCTTAATAAGGCGAAAATAGTCAACGAAAACCAGTTCGATGATGGGACAAAAATTTATAGCGGGGCGCAGTTCAGATTCATGGGGCAGAGGTACATCCCCGATTCTGAAATAATGCAGAGGCTCAGCGAACCTATGAAACGCCCTGTTCCGTCGGGGCTTGATGTTGCGGCCGTTTTAGGTGCAGATAACGCGGAGGAATATGTAAAAACATATTTAAATCCAACTGCGACATGGCCGGAATATACAAAGGAATATAAGAAAGTAAAGCGGGAGTTTTCGGAGCTTTCTGAAGAAACATGGCGTTCTAATATGTATTATGGCTGGCTCTGGACAATTGACGCTCTTTTTGATAAGCCAGGCGACGGTTATCCAGAGTTTATGAAAAATCCGGCATGGTATGACAAACAGTTAAGCACGGGTCTGGGAAGCTGGGCAGAACTTAGGCATGACACCGTTTTATATGCTAAGCCAAGCGGAGCTGAAATGGGCGGTGGAATTGAGGAATATCCGAAAGGTTATGTAGAGCCTAATGTGGCTCTTTACGAGAGACTAAAATGGCTTACGGACTTTTCTATCAGAAATCTGAGCATCCGCGGACTTCTTGATGAGAATTTACGAATGAAAGCGGAGTCAATCAGTGAGAAGCTGGGTTTTCTTATAGAAGTTTCAAAAAAAGAACTTAGTAATGAGCCGCTGTCTGAATCGGATTTTGCCCAGATTGTTTCTTATGGTGGTTGGATGGAGAATATTGCCGTTAGAATGGCAACTGACGACCAATCAAACTCGTGGTGGGAAGTCACCAGCGAAACGGATAGGAACATGGCCATAGTTGCGGATGTCCACAACACTACTTCCGGCTATTTAACAGAAGGTGTCGGCCTTTCATCAGATATTTTCGTAATTGTCCCCCATGAAGGCAAGCTTTATCTGGCAAGGGGATCAGTTTTCGATTATTATGAGCTTTTCCTTGAATCAAAAATAACGGATGAAGATTGGCAGACGTGGCTAACCTCTGATAATAAGCCCGAAAGACCTGCGTGGACACAATCATTTATCGATACAACAGGAATTGGTAAGGAAATACCATATGCCTATGATTAAAATTAAAAATATACTTGCAGTTGCAAGACTTTAAAACCGGTTGGGAATATCCCAGCCGGTTTTTTATTTGGCTTTATTTTTCCCTGATTAAAGCAAAAATGAATTGGTTTAGTCTTAAAAAGCGTC
>CAYLSP010000139.1:0-4775 GCA_964385935.1 uncultured Defluviitaleaceae bacterium | reverse complement strand
AACAAGGGTCAGTGCGAAAAAAGCCGAAGAAAACCGGCTTTTAGAAATGATTGATAAGGCAGAATAATTTGAGGTCCTCATTCTGCTTGATCAACGCCTGTCAAATGTTAGGACTGATATCGAGCTTTATGAAAGCCGCCTGAAAAATATCGACAGACTGTCCTCATTTTCCACTATAAAAGTGAATATCAGCGAAGTGAAGGAAGAAACCGTAAAGGAAATCGACAAAACAGATCTTTTCTCCAAAATGCAAGGCAGCTTTAACTCCTCAGTTAACTTTATAATATCGTTTTTTGAGACTGTTATGATTCTACTTTCGGGAGCTCTTCTGCCGCTGTCAATAATAGGTATACCTGTTATCGTAACAATTTTAGTATTAAGAAAGAGAAACAAGCATAAAAATAATATTAAGAAAGGTGATTCTAATGAAAAAAATGGTAGTTTGTAGTGGGGCTTTACTTGCTATTGTAATGTCTTTTTCAGCGATTCCGACCAATGTGATTGCTGATGAACCTGCTGTTCCTGTTATAACGTCACAAAAATCTTCCGTAGGTACTCTTAATGTCTCAGGCACAGGAAAAATCAAGGTGAAACCCGATCTTGCCACAATAAATGTGGGCGTTATGACAAGGGACAAAGAAGCTGCTTCCGCTCAGAGTAAAAACAACGAAATCATGGCCAAAGTCATGGAAGCACTAAAAGCTCTCGGTTTAAAGGATGAAGACATTAAGACCGCTTCATTTAATATGTATCCTACTTATGACTATTCTAAAAATACGGCTGAACTGACCGGCTATGAAGTAACTCACATGCTGAACGTGACCATAAAGGATATTGATAACTCAGGAAAATACATCGATGCGGCTATAAAGGCCGGTTCAAATACTTCTAATTCAATTTATTTCTCAGTTTCAAATGCCGAAGATTATTACGCTCAGGCACTGGTTAAAGCCATAAATGACGCAGGCACGAAAGCGAAATCAATGGCTTCAGCTCTGGGAATCACGATCGGAACACCGATTCAGGTCTCAGAATCAGGCTCATATTATCCCCCGGCAGTAAACTATACGGGTAGTATGAAGGCCATGGCGCAAATGGATGAAGCTTATGCTCCAATGCCGGTTTCGGTAGGTGAACTTGAAATATCAGCAAGCGTCACAGCCACTTATCAATACTAAAGAAATTAATACCGGCGGTTGGGCTTTAAGCACCGCCGGTATTCTAGTTTTTTGTTTAAGAGCCTATAGGCTTATATCCGAAGGCTTTGGCAAATTCTCTTGTTGTGCCTAGCTTATATTCCATGATTTTTTCTTTCGGCAAATCTTCAAAGGCAACCGTTTCATTGGTTGTGGTGGACAGATAGAAATTCTGTATGTCTATACTGTATTTTTTTCCTTTATACATTACTTCTGTCCATGCCATAAGATTCACCCTGATAAATAATATGATGCTAAAAAATTGTCCTATGACGGGGAAAATGTTTAGGATTTGTTAGATTTTTAAAAGAGGGTATGTATATTGAGAACAGCCGCCGCCTACATAAGAGTCTCAACTGATATGCAAACGGAATATAGCCCCGACAGCCAGTTGCGCATGATCCATGATTATGCAAAGAAAAATGATTTAGTTGTTTTTGAAGAATTTATTTTTGCGGATGAAGGAATAAGCGGAAGGCAGGCCAAAAAGCGGCCTCAGTTCCAAAAAATGCTTCATGCAGCAAAGCAAAAGAAATTTGAAGTCATATTAATATACAACACATCCCGCTTTGCCAGGAATCACGAAGAGAGCGTTGTATACCGTGCTATGTTGAAGCGGGAAGGAATTGAAGTCATCAGCATTACCCAGCCAAATATTGATGAAAAAACGGACTTGCTTATGAATGCCCTCTATGCGGGTATGGATGAGAGGTATTCCCTTGACTTATCTGAAAATGTAAAGCGGGGCATGATGGAAAAGGCAATGAGAGTCTAAACAGTAAATTCTGTTCCCTATGTATATAAAATAACGGAATCAAAAAAAACGCCGGTTATTATTGAGCCGGAAGCTGAAATAGTCAGAAAAATATTTAGCTTATATATCAATGAAAATAAACCGTCCAGAGCCATTGCAACTTATTTAAATCAAATGGGCGTTCCGTCTCCCAGGGGGAAACTATGGACAAGAGAGCGCATTGACCAAATCCTTTCAAATTCTTTCTATTGCGGTTATACTCGCTATAATTTAAGGTATAGCGACACAAAAAAATTAAGAAATGAGTCTGAACATATAATAAGGCAAGGTAAGCATTTACCATTAATTTCTGAAGAAACACATGGTATTGCTTTAGAGCGTATGGCAAAAAACATTAAACAAGAAAGAACTGCAAATGTTAAGGCTCATTGGTTGTCAGGAGTAGTAAAGTGCGCAAATTGCGGTTCAGGTCTTAATGTTATCAGGGGTACGTCAAAAGCTAAGCAACCCTTTTTGCGTTGCAGGGGTTACATGTTGGGCATTTGTTCAGATTCCCAGTATACACCGGCTTCGTTAATAGAAGCCTATTTAATAGAAAGCCTGAAAGTTGTTTTGGTTAACCCTGAAACGGCAACCTTTGAGCGAAAATTGACTGAAGAATCCGAAGATCAGAAGCAACAGATATTAAAGACTATTGAGAGAACAGAGAAAAGACTTGAAAGAATTAAATCTGCATATGAAAACGGCATTGATAGCCTTGATGAATATAAAATAAGCAAGGCTAGAATTTCTGTTGAGCTGGAGTCTCTTAGGCAACAGCTAAAAGAGGAAGAAAACCGCGCCTCTCTCCTAACCGAACAAAAAACAAAATTTATAGAATCTGCTTTTGATTTAATTGAGATGATTCTGTCAGACTGCGATGTCGAGACAAAAATTAATGCTGTTAAAGGTATTATTTCAAAGATTGTTTATAGCAAAAAAGACCGCATTTTCAAGGTCTTTTATTTCACACAATAATATATAACAATTTATTTCTATGTGAACCAAAGAGTGTAACTCTCTTATTAAATATGCTGTTTGCTTTAATTGAATCGATTATGCATCCGTCTGCTTCTCTGAAAGTTAATCTGTATTCAAAAACGTATTTTAAGTCTATGTCCCAATAACCCTGTTTAAAGGTATTAGGTTCTTTATCAACAATAATGACTTTTTTGACCCTTAATTTGTCAATTGTGACTGCGGCTGTTTTATCCGGCGGTTCTAACGCTATTCTACGCAACATTGTTTTATACATCAGAAGCAACAAGAGTTATGTCTACGCCCAGTTTTCTGAGGGTTTTTTCAAATGATTCATAGCCCCTCTCCACGTATTCAGAATTGAGAACTCTTGTGTTTCCTTCGGCGGCAAGACCCGCTAAAATAAGTGCGGCTCCCCCTCTCAGATCCCTTGACTCAACTATAGCTCCATTCAACCTATCAACACCTTTTATAATAGAAGTCATTCCGTCTTGGGACAAAATAATGTTGGCCCCCATTCTTTTCAGCTCACTTACATGTTTATTTCTCGATTCAAATACCGTTTCAATCACTATGCTTACCCCGTTTGCAATGGTCAGATAGGCCATCATTTGAGGTTGCATATCCGTTGGAAAGCCGGGATGAGGCAGGGTTCTCAGCATATCCACACTCTTTATGACTTGGGGCGATTTTAAATATATTTCATTTTTATATTCTTTTATAAAGCATCCTGTCTCTCTCAGTTTGCTTGTGATTGGGATAATGTGCTCACAATTTACGTTCTTTAATAATATATCCCCCTTTGTAATAGCTGCCGCCACAAGCAAAGTTCCGGCTACAATTCTGTCCGGCATACAGGAATACTCAACATCCCTAAGCTCATTAACTCCTTCTATAACAATCGTGTCTGTGCCTGCTCCCTTTATCTTTGCCCCCATAGCGTTCAAAAAGCCCTGTAAATCAACGATTTCAGGCTCTCTGGCAGCGTTGGTAACGATGGTTTCTCCTTTTGCCAGAACTGCTGTCAGCATAATGTTTTCAGTCGCACCCACACTGGGGAAATCAAGATTTATTTTAGCTCCTCTTAGCTCAGTTGTCTCACAGTTAATGAACCCGTCAGTTTCGGTTATTTTCACATTCATGTTTTTCAGTGCTTTAAGGTGAAGGTCAATTGGTCTTGCGCCAAGCTCGCATCCGCCGGGATAACTTATACTTACTTTTTTAAATCGTCCCAATATCCCCCCTAAAAAAATAATAGAGGATCTCATTTTTCGGACAAGATGGGCGGGTACCGAAAATTCATTTGCAGTTGATGAATCCACAGTTATTGTCTCGCCTTTTAGCTCAGCTCTACATCCGATTGATTCTAAAATATCAATGGCGAGGATTGTGTCCGATATTTTGGGGCAGTTGTGTATTATAGAAGTTCCGCCGTTCAGCACCACAGAAGCAAGTATTGGGAGAATGGCGTTTTTCCCTCCATTTATTTTAACTTCACCGGAAATCGTTTTGCCGCCAATAATATGATATTCGCCCATGTAAAGCACCTCCAAACAAAAAACAGGTAAGTTCCTGTTTTAGTCAATTGAATATAATACATTTTATGCTGTAATTATAGATGTGTTACTGATACTGATGGTCACCCCTAAAGACCCGCTAAAGAGTGATTTTCAACGTCAACACGCCACAAGTTGCGTTGAAAATAGCTCTGAAGCGTTGGTTTTTAGAGGTGTCCAGATAGTAAAATGGCTGCCCTTCTTTTACGAAGGACAGCCGTTTGCTAATAATTATATACTTATGTATCTAAA
>CAYLSP010000138.1:0-4803 GCA_964385935.1 uncultured Defluviitaleaceae bacterium | reverse complement strand
CTCCCTGTTTAAATATGTCAAAGATAAGGCAGTTGAGCGGCTTGATTCTATGGTGGATGACAGGCTTAAACGAGTAATAAACGCTACAGGAATCATAATTCACACAAATCTTGGGCGCGCTCCTCTTTCGGTAGAAGCTATGGATAGAGTGAAAGAGGTGGTATGTGGCTATAACAATCTGGAGTACAGTGTGACAGATCACAAACGCCGCAGCAGGATTTTTTATGTAGAGGAGATACTTAAAGACCTGACAGGAGCAGAGGCGGCTCTAGTAGTTAATAACAACGCAGCAGCGGTTTTTCTTGCCCTTAATACTTTGTGTAAAAATAAAGAAATAATCGTATCACGAGGAGAAATTGTTGAGATAGGCGACTCTTTCAGGGTTTCTGAAATTATTAATGAGAGCGGTTGTATCATGAAAGAAGTTGGAACAACAAATAAGACCAAATGTTCCGACTACGAGAACAACATCAATGAAAACACATCTCTTCTGCTCAAAGTTCATACGTCTAATTTTAAAATAATTGGGTTTACGGGAGAGTGTTTGTCCAGCGAGCTAGTTTCACTAAAAAAGGACAGAGACGTTATTGTAATGGAAGATATGGGTTCGGGGATTATAGCGGACTTGAGCGGATATGGGATAGGCGGTCAGAGGACAGTTTCTGACGCTGTAAAAGACGGCGTTGATATTATTACATTCTCGGGAGACAAAATGCTGGGCGGGGCTCAGGCCGGAATCATAGTTGGGAAGAAGGAATATATAGACAAAATGAAAAAAAATCAGATGTTAAGGTGCTTGAGAGTTGATAAAATGTGTCTTGTAGCCCTTGAAGTTACGCTGAAACAATATTTTAGTGACGCTTTCCTATCTATACCTATTATGAAGGGGCTTTTAGACACTCTGGAAAATGTTAAAGCCAAGGCTATGAGACTAAACGCTCTCTTAGAAAATATTCCAGGCATTTCCTGTTTTGTTAAGCCTCATTACGCCATGTCGGGGGGAGGGGCGCTTCCCGGAGAAAATATTGACAGCTATGGAGTTTTTCTCAAAGCCGAGGGCGTTCAGGCATCTGAATTCGACTCTTATTTAAGACACCAGAAGATACCTGTGATAACAACAATCCAGAACGAAGAAATCATAATGGACGTGAGAACCATTAATGAAGAAGACTTCCATTATATAAAAGACGTGAGAAATGAGCTGAAAAACGTATAGTCATGTATAAGACCTATACGAGGGTTTAATTGTTATTGGGTGAGGTAAGAATGAGTAAATTCGCAAATTGGGTAAACAAGCAATTTTTAAGGACACGCAACTTAAAATACAAATACGGTAACCGACATTTTTGGTGTCCAGGATATTGACCCGTTTACGGGTGAGCCGGTCAAGAAAGGCAAGAAGTAAGGCCGCTTTAGCGGCGGCCTGAGAAATTTATGTGGTTTGTAGAACTTTCAATGCGCCCTCAGGCGCTGCTAGTATCAGACGCCTTATAGGCGTATAGCAAACCACCCGCTGAGCGGGTGGTCATGATTTAAAAACAGAGAAGTCACAGTCGCTTGGTAAAATTAGACCGCCTCTTGGGGACAATGAAAAATCTAAAACCTTAACGCCGTCAGGACTGCAAGACCGCTTGAACTGATTTATTAAAAACCGCTTGTAGAACGAGTCGAGAGTTGCATTAATAAGTTCAGGACTGTATTCGGAGAAACATTCACCGGCCATAAAACTTATTTTATCTTTTGACAAACCATGCTTGACAACATAATACATGATAAAATCATTCAGGTCATATGGACCGATGATGGTTTCGGTTTTTTGGGCAATTTCTCCCTTTTCATCAGTAGGCAAAAGTTCAGGGCTTATGGGAGTGTCGGAAATGGCTAAAAAAGCTTTGCAAACTGAAGCGGGATAAGCTTCGCTGTTGCCTAAATGACGAACCAGGGCGCGAACCAAAGTTTTCGGAATGTTTCCGTTTACGTTATAATTAGAAATATGATCACCATTAAAAGTGGCAAAGCCCAAAGCGCTTTCTGTCATGTCACCCGTTCCTACCACAATGCCATTTCTCATGTTAGCCAAATCCAGAAGTATCTGAGTTCTTTCCCGTGCCTGACTGTTTTCAAAGGCAGCGTCAAAATCGCCGCTGTGTCCGATATCTCTGAAATGTCCTTCACATGCCTCACTTATTGGGATTGTCAATGGAGTTACGCCCAGATCATTAAGCAATATTTCAGCATTGCTCTTTGTCCTTCCGCTGGTTCCAAAGCCGGGCATAGTAACTGCAATAACATTTTTTCTGTCTTTACCCAAAACTTCCACAGCATTTACGGCCGCAACCAAGCTAAGGGTGGAGTCAAGTCCCCCGGAAACTCCAACTACTAATGTTTCGCAGTTAACATGCAAAGCCCGCCTTGCAAGGGCACTTGCCTGCATTTTCAGAACGTCCTCAAAAAAAGCCAGACGTTCTTTTTCGTTTTCGGGGATAAATGGATATTTACTAAATTTTCGTTTAATTTTGAAGTCTTTTTCCTCAAAGTCTATATTAAAATTGAATTCAAAAATTTTATTTTTGGTTATATCAAAGTCAATATCAGTATGAATCTGTTGGGTAGAAAACTTAAATTTTTCGGTCTTTTCCAATATTTCTCCTCGGTCACAAATAAAGCCCAGCCCGCAATGAATTGAATCCGTAGTTGATTCAAAAACCGGCGAACCTGCATAAGCCAAACAAAAACCTTTTCTTGAGAAGAATTTAGCGCCCGAAATGATATGTTCGTCATTAAGAGCGGCATAGGGCGCGCCCGACATAACAATTAATAGGGAAGCATCAGTATCCAAATCGTTTTCGGAAAATGATATTTCAGCTGAATTTCCGTTAAATTTAAATTTTGGTTCCTGCAAAATCACGGTTTCTTGACCTAATAGTTCACATTTATTTATAGGTGAGTCTGAAAACCATCTTTTTTCAACATCTGACAAATTATGATTAGGGGCGACAAAACAAATCTTTTTGTGTTCAAGCATAACCGCGCACAAATGAAGCTCTCCGCAAATTTTGATAGGAGCTGATATTAATACCTTCATTCCTCCCGCAATATTTTCAGAGATTTTTTTAATACTCTCCAAAATAGATTTAATCAGCGTTTCTTGAAAAAATAAATCACCCACATTACCTGTCAGACAATGTTCTGGAAAAATCAGAAGATGAACGTTTTCCCTGATTGCGTTGTTAATGCAGTCAATTATTCTATTGCTGTTGAACTCCGGATTTCCCAAGCGTATCTCCGGGACGGCAACTGATATCCTAAATATGTTTTTCACGGTAAAACCCCCTGTGTACATAGAACCTATACTCGTGAGAGTACAGGTTCTAAATTAACTTTATTTTTTCTTTTTTTTTCTAAAATATTCAGGATTTATAATAAGAGGGAAAGTTCTGCGACGGCAATTTCTTCATTTTCACCGTCAGCGGAAATCGTAACGGACTGTCCTTCTGTTATGCCAAGTGAAATCATGCCCATAATACTTTTGGCGTTAACTGTTTTGTTATCAATATTAATCTCAATAAAGCATTGGAATTTACTTGCCGTCTGGACAAAAAGCGCGGCGGAACGAGCCTCAAAACTTGTTTGAACTAATACAGTCTTTTTATACATGATAACTCTCCTTTTACTCTATTGATTTCATTGCCTATAAAATTCAGCAATGTTTGAAATTTTTCTAAGCCTATGATTTACACCGGACTTTCCGATAGGCTCGGACATTTTTTCACCAATTTCTTTTAAACTTGCTTCCGGGTATTTCATTCTAAGCATTGCTATCTCCTGCAAATTCTCAGGCAATGCCGAAAGCCCGATTTTGGCTGTTAAGAAGTTAATATCTTCTAGCTGCTTAGCAGCTGCTGTGGCAACCTTTTCAATATTTGCGGTTTCACAGTTCACAGTCCGTGTAACATTATTTTTCAAGTCCTTCAAAATCCGGGAGTTCTCCATCTCCATAAGAGAAGCGTGAGCGCCCATAATATTCAGCATGTCAACAATTTGTTCCCCTTCTTTGATATAGAGGATAAAATGAGACTTCCTTTTTGTAACCTTTGAAGACAGGTCAAAGCTGTTTATAACTTTTGAAAGCTTTGTTAAATAATCGGAATCAGGGTGCATTATTTCAAGGTGATATCCTTTTTCCGGGTTTGACACAGAGCCGGAACAGAGGAAAGAATCCCTGATATATGCCCTTTTGCAACAATCACTTTTCAAAACCAGCGGGTCTATATTAGTTTTTTTTGTAAGAAGTCCCGCCGATTTTAATATTTTTTTAGAACTGTTAGTGTCGTTAATAAAGATGTTATAATGATTAGTTATTTTGCTCAACTTTTTAACATTAATGCCGGGTGTGGCGCTTGATAAAGATTTTAGGATTTTATACGCTCTTTCAGCCACTAAAATGTTTTCTGTTGTGATAAAAAGATTTTCGCCGTCAAAGGAACCGCAATGGTTAAAAACGGCACAAATCTCAGCAATGGCGCAATGCCTTAACGGAACTTCCAAGAGGGAAATTTCTTTCTTAACTCCATGAGAAAAAGAAAACAACTAATAATCCTCCCTCAGTCTATACTAATTCTGAATATCCCTGTGTTTAACAATAGCGCTCTTTTGTTCTTTTAACAAAAATTCATAGAGATCATTTGCAATGGCAACGGATCTGTGCTTCCCTCCCGTGCATCCGATGCTAATAACAAGATGGTTCTTTCCCTCACATATGAAGTTAGGCAAGAGAAACATAACCATATCCTTCAATTTCTT
>CAYLSP010000137.1:0-4815 GCA_964385935.1 uncultured Defluviitaleaceae bacterium | reverse complement strand
TAAAAGGAAGCGAGCCTTTTTACAGACTCGCTTCTTTTTTTACTGGGGCTATATTATGCAAAAAACGTCTGTTCTTCCCCTATAGCAAGACTAATACCAGAGACAATTACTCCTAAAACACTGTCTGTTATTGTAACATTTGTAAGCGGCATATTGCCGTTATTTAAAACCACATATTTGAACTTAGCTGTCATACCGACAGGCAGAAGCGGTCCTGGAGAAGTAGTAGCATGAATCCAGGTTAATCCGTTATCCACGGACACATATTTCGTGATGCTGATGGATGGCTCAAGGATTCTTTCGCCGTTATACCAAGCATTGTCAGTAACAGGTGTAAGCGGTTCGCCGTCAAAGTTTGCATTTACTGTAGCAATGTTTTCATGCTGACCTTCCTGCCATGAACCAGTAATTACCCATTCATAAGAATCACCTGGATCAATGTTAGGCAAAGTCCCCACCAAACCATATACATTGTCAGTCACAGTGACATCAGTTAACGATACATTTCCAATGTTAGTAACCACAAATCTAAATTTAGGCGAAGTGCCAAAGTAAACTATTGGGCCTGGAGGTATGCTTGCATCAACCCATGTTGCGCCGTTGTCCGCTGAAACGTACTTAGTTATTATGATTGTCGGATTAGGAACCTGAACCCCAAGATAGTGACAGGGATCAGAGGATAAAACCGTTTCAGCCCCGTAATTTCCGGCGGCAATGGCGTGATTCTCATGCTGTCCCTCGCTCCATGGTTTTATAATAACAGTGGTAAACGAGTCACCCACACCCAGATTGCCTCCCAGAGAAATAACCCCGTAAACGCTGTCTGTAAGTGTCACCTGTGTCAGAGGAACGTTTCCTGTATTTGTTACCACAAACTCAAACTGTGGCTGGATGTTGGAATAAATTACCGGGCCTGTTGGAGTTTCAGCGTCAAACCATGTCAATCCGTTATCAGGAGAAACGTACTTTTTAACTGATATGCCGGGAACTTCCAGAACTCCGTTATAATAAGCGGAATTTTCGTCTGTTACTCCCTGATCAGTGATTACGGTTGCCGTATTCACATGTAATCCTTCCGCCCAACTTGCTGTATAAAAGAAAACTTCGGTTTGGCCAACCGGCAACATAGCTGAGCTGCCTACAACCCCAAATATATCATCCATAACAACAACGTTTGTCAAATCTACATTTCCGGTGTTTGTTACAACAAACTGGAACTGCGGCTGGACATTTGAGAAAATGTCAGGGCCCGGCGGTGTGTCGGCGTCAAGCCATGTAACACCATTATCGGGTGAAACGTATTTGACAATGGAAACTCCCGGAATCTCAACTTGTACTCCAACATAGTGGCTTAAATCAGAGGATGTGACTGTATCCGTGCCGTAAGTACCTGTGACTGTGGCCTCGTTTTCGTGAGGTCCCTCAGACCATGGTACAATAATGGTGGATTCAAAGGAAGCCCCCACTGGCAAGTTTCCGCCCAAAGAAATAGGCCCATAAACGCTGTCCGTAAGTGATACAAGGCTAAGAGGTACGTTACCTGTATTTGTAACAACAAATTTGAATTGCGGCTGTACATTAGACGAGATATTTGGGCCTGGCGCTGTTTGGGCACTGACCCATGTTACGCCGTTGTCCGCAGAAACGTACTTAGTGACTTTAATTGCCGGAGCAGGAACCTGAACTCCCAGATAATAGGAAAGATCAGAAGCCGAAGCTGTTTCAGCTCCATAGCTTCCGGTAGCAACAGCCTGATTCTCATGCTGTCCCTCACTCCATGGTCTTATGATAATAATACCAAATGAGGCGCCCACATCTAGGTTGCCTCCTACAGAGATAACTCCGTAAACGCTGTCAGTGACAGTAACCTGTGTCAGCGGAACATTACCTGTGTTTGTTACCACAAACTCAAACTGAGGACTAACATCGGAATAAATCACCGGGCCTGTTGGTGTTTCGGCATCAAACCACGTTAGGCCGTTATCAGGAGAAACGTACTTCTTAACAGATATTCCGGGAACTGCCAAAACGCCTGTATAGTAAGCAGAATTTTCATCAGTTACCCCCTGATCTGTGGTTACAGATGCTGTATTGACCTGTAAGCCTGATTCCCAATTCGCCGTATAAATGAAAAATTCGCTTTCACCAATCTGTAGTATATCCCAGCTACCTATAAACCCATATTTATCATCGACAACAACAACATTTGTTAAATCTTCATTTCCTGTGTTTGTTACAACAAACTTGAACTGCGGCTGTACGTTAGAGAAAATGTCCGGGCCGGGTGGTGTGTTGCCGTCAAGCCATGTTATGCCGTTGTCAGGTGAAACATATTTAATAATTGAAACTTCTGGAACCTGAACTTGTACGCCAACATAGTGGCTCAAGTCTGAGGATGTAACTGTTTCAGTTAAATATGTGCCTGTAGCAGTGGCCTCATTTTCATGAGCTCCCTCTGACCATGGAACAATAATGACGTATTCAAAGGAAGCGCCTACTGGCAAGTTGCCGCCTACAGAAATTGGGCCATAAACGCTGTCTGAAAGTGACACAAGACTAAGTGGTACGTTACCTGTATTTGTCACTACAAATTTGAACTGTGGCTGAACATTAGACGAGATATTGGGTCCGGGTGCTGTCTCAGCACTCATCCATGTCACGCCGCTATCAGGCGAAACGAATTTTTGTACATTTATGCCCGGCTGTGAAATAGTTTCGGGGTTTGGAGTGACATATACGCCGCTTGTGCCTGAGGTCATGGAAAAATCAGTGGTTAAGCTATACCAACCGCCGACGAAGATACCGTTAGAGAGAGATGCTGTCTTTCCGATATACAAACCTGTTACCGGGTCGGGGGTACTTCCCGGTGCGCCGGTTGTAAGCAGGAATCCGGTAAAGAAGCCGCCTCCATTCCAGTTCGCACCATTCGTGATCAGTGCGCCAGTACCGTTATTGTAGCGTGGACCCTGTGGATAAGGTACAGCAGGGTTTGAACCGCCGCCGGAAGAGGTGATGTCGCCAGCTACATTGATAAAGTTGGTTGGGGTCAGACCGCCCAACGGTACAATTGCGCCTCCGCTATGAGGCTTGAGTTGACCTTGATAACCGTTGTTTGGATTTCCGTCAGTATCCCAGCGAAGAATGAATACATCTCCTGGATCCCCGGTAATTTTGATTTCAGAGGTGAAGCTCAGATCCTGGGTAATATTAATAACAAAAGTTTCGTTAATACCATTTTGAGTATTAAGCCCATTAAGCGACAGAATACTCATGTTGTTATATCCCGGAGTTACCGGCAAAGCGTTAATTTGCTGAATAGCGCTGACTAAATCAGCTTTTAAGTCGTTTATCAACGTTGTTTTATTCAAAGAGGAAAACGCCTGACCTGGATTGTTGTTTACAATATTCTGCCACGCCGAAAGCGTAATGTCATTTGTGCTAATGGTTCCGGCATAGGCAAATGTTCCACTAGTCGTTTCACTGGCAGTGACACCATTTACTGCTACATCACCCAAAAAGCCTTTAGAGGCACTTTGCCAGTTTGCACCCGAGCTACCGTTAGCAAAGAAAAAGAGATAATCGGTCAGACTTCCAAAGTTTATACCACCGATAATGCTCATATCCTAGCACCTCCGTTCGTGTGATAATAGGCTCTATCGCTTGCCGTGACTGTTCCTCCATCATAATCTGCTGTTACGGTTGCTATATTTAGATATATATTCCAGCCGTATAGAGTTGTAATATCTTCCATCTTCATGCCCAAAAGCATTTGATTTTTTACTACATTTCGTAACGTCATACAAACACTGTCATTGATTCCAAGCAACTCGTCAATAGTCAGTGGCTTAGTGGGCCTCTGTCCTGCCAGAGTGCCGAGCGCATATTGTATTTTTTCTGCTTCTGCATTAATGATATGCGATAAGCCCAGTTCCTCCAGTGCAACCGACGCAAAGAGCATACTTATACATTGCTCATTGCCAATGCTGATTGTTGGAGTTATGTCGGGCACATTCGGTAAAGACATAAAACTTGTCTCCTTTCTTGAGATTAAAAACAGCGGACATCATTGACACCGCTGTTTTATAAATCAATTACCTTATTAATGTACGGTATACATACTCATGGCATCTTCAAGCTTGAAACCGAGCAGCATCTGGTTCTTAACAATATTGCGCAACGTCATACACATACTGTCATTAGCAGTAAGCAACTGTTCAATTGTTGGCGGTTCTACGAGAGGGGGCGTAGTTCCCTTTAATGTTCCAAGGATATATTGCATTTTCTCAGCTTCGGCGTTGATGATATGAGCCTGACCGAGTTCTTCCAAAGCAATAGAGGCAAGCATCATAGCAAAACATTGATCGGCGGTTATTGTTATGTCGGGGGTTATATCAGGAATATTAGGCATTGACATTTTAAATTCACCTCCTTTGTTTTTTACTTAACATACGTTTCGCGGCAGGAACGTAAGAATGCGGAAAAGCATATGATGTTAAAAAGGCTGCATTAGGGATGTGTGCGAATTATATAGAGATACATGATTACAACTTAAATTAAAGGGAGGAGAACAGTGATTGCCATTTATGTGAGACAATCTGTAGATAAAAAGGACAGTATATCTTTAGAAACACAAATAGAAACCTGTAGATCCAAGTTATCATTGGATGAGGGCAATCAGGTTGAAATATTCGCGGATAAGGGGTTTTCTGGGAAATCTACAGCACGGCCTGAATTCCAACGTATGATGAACGAGGTCAGAAACGATAATGTAACTAAAATTATTGTCTATAAGCTGGACCGAATCAGCCGTTCGCT
>CAYLSP010000136.1:0-4818 GCA_964385935.1 uncultured Defluviitaleaceae bacterium | reverse complement strand
CATAATCTCTGGCAAAAATCGTCAGAACAAGCCGGTTTCTGTTTTCTAACTGAACATAGTTGTTATATGACCTGATCTGTCCTCTGATAAACAGCATGTTGCCAATAACAAAGTCGTTTTTCTCCATAAGCCTTTCAGAAATCGTGACAGGCAAAATATCAGATACATCACTGAGCCTGGAAACCTCAACATCAAAAATATAAAAGGATTCCCCGAACACCTCATGGCTAAATCGATAATCCGAGACAATTTTGCCCACTACAGATATACTGTTGTTGCCTAACATAGTATCCTGCTGCATTTGTAATTCTCCCTTCGTATGATAAAATTGATAAACATCCTTATCAATTTTATTCTTTAGTAGATCCATTTATGAATGTATTTGATTAATGTTTTGGAGAATACCTAATCGGTATTCTTTTCTCGTTAGTATAAAAGAATATCCTCTGGGGAGATTCCGCATAAAAGCCCGCAGGCTGTTGCGGCTAAAATTGAAACAGCAGTATTTTCGTCACAACCTATGTTGAAAACAATTTCCTGCTGATAAATTTGTTGACCAAAAATTGATTCAAAACTGCGCTGTATACAGCATGTAACACAATCTACGCCCAGACTGGAAGCCGTTATACAGGCCTTTGGATTCAGTCCGAAGGTTAATGGTGGGCGTCTTAGCATCAGCGCAGAGCCGTTGTTGCTGATTACATCTGAGTTTAAAACCACGTTTTTGCAACTAATCTTTTCTTTGAAAATGATATCGTCACTTTCTTTTAAAAAGTTTACAACAATTATGTCGAACGAAATTTTCCCACAAAATTTCTTAGAATCCTCTCTTAAATCCTTGGTTATTTTATACTGCAAAGAGCTTGTTGAAAGAAATGTGTCAATAAACTCAGCCGTGCGGTCTTTAGAATCATCAGAAAATATACCGATATTAATCATGGTATCCTCCCGGTCATAATTGGTTATGTAGCGTAAACCTATCGTAATATTATGTCAAATTATAAGAAAAATATTTATTGAGAAAATTCTCAATTTTTGATACAATGAGGTCTATGCAAATTTTGGGGAGGAGTCTGGTATGGAAATAGACGCTAATATTTACCGGCACTTTACGAGGGAGCTTTCAGGCGGAGACAAGACGGTTTATGACCTTTTTGAATGGAAAACCGTCAATGTATGCCTTACAAACTATAAAACGGGCAAAGTTATTGTGGATATGAAGGATCTTGAATTTCCGACTCATTATTCACAAAGCGCATGTGATATTATCGCAAGCAAATATTTTAGAAAAAGCGGGGTTCCTAATGAGCGGGGGCATGAATACAGTATGCGTCAGATTGTTCATAGAATGGCCTCTTTTTGGGTTGACGCGCTTTATGACGAAGTTCTTATTGAAGAGAACCAAAAACAAATTGTCTATGACGAAATTGTTTTTATGCTTTTATCACAAATGTGGGCGCCAAACAGCCCTCAATGGTTTAATACCGGTTTAAAATCGGCCTATGGCATAACCGGAAAAGCTCAGGGTCACTACTACTATGATGAGGAAACAGCCTCAGTTGTGGAATCAAAGGACTCATATACGAGAACCCAGGGTTCTGCCTGTTTCATAATATCCATTATTGATTCTCTTATCGGGGACAAGTCTTTGACAGACCAGCTTACAACAGAAACGCTGCTGTTTAAATACGGCTCAGGCGTTGGAACAAACTGGTCGCCTATAAGAGCCAAAAACGAATTATTATCGGGCGGCGGAAAATCCTCTGGACTTCTTAGCTTTCTAAAAGTGTCTGACAGAAACGCCGGAGCGATAAAATCCGGCGGAACAACAAGACGTGCCGCTAAAATGAATATACTTAACCTTGACCACCCGGAAATAATGGATTATATTAACTGGAAATCCCATGAGGAGGATAAGGTTTTAGCCCTTTCTAAAATGGGTTATTCAACTTCCATTGACGGCGAGGCATATGAAACCGTTTCAGGACAGAACGCCAATAACTCAGTTAGGATTCCCGACGCTTTTATGAACAAGATAAATGACCAAGACGCTTATTGGGAGACAAGAGGACGCGTTGACGGTGCAGTTTCAGAAAGATTAAAAGTCACCGAGCTTTGGGAAAATTTGGGACATGCCGCATGGAGATGCGGAGATCCCGGCGTTCAGTTTGATGATATAATAAATATGTGGCACACTTGCCCAAATGGCGAGGATGGAGAAAATAACGCCGTACATAATAGAATAAACGCTTCAAACCCCTGCTCAGAATATATGTTTCTGGACGACACCGCCTGCAATTTAGCAAGCATTAACGTCATGAAATTTTATGATATTGAAACAGGAAACTTTGACATAGCCGGATATCTTCACGCCGTTAAAATGATTCAGCTTGTTCTGGAAGCAACTATTCATTTCGGACAGTTCCCGACAAAAGATATTGCCAGAAAATCCTATAAATTCAGGACTACAGGCTTGGGACTTACTAATCTGGGAATGTTATTCATGTCAATGGGGCTTCCATATGATTCAGATGAAGCAAGAACTATTGCGGCTGCTCTTTGTAGCCTTATGACAGGAAATTCCTATTACACCTCTGCGCTAATGGCCGAAAAAGCCGGTCCATTTGAATGTTATGGGTTAAATAAAAATCATATGCAGAGGGTAATAAAAAATCACGCTGTTGCCGCAAACTACAGCGAATATGACAACCGTTTCGAGGGTATGTCCTATGAGCCAATAAGGATAAACCATAATATCCTTTTGGATATGGGATTCGGGGAAATGGCGGAAGCTCTTAAAGATACTTGGAAAAAGGCCATTGAAGCAGGACTTCGTTACGGCTACAGAAACGCCCAAACATCAGTTCTTGCCCCAACAGGCACAATCGCTTTTGCCATGGATTGCGCTACAACTTCATCAGAACCCTTTTTCTCACATATAGCCTTTAAAAAGCTAGTAGGCGGCGGGTTTATGGAAATAGTGAACCCGGCAATTCCTTTTGCCTTAAAGAAGCTGGGTTATGACGATAGCGAAATCAAAACAATTATTGAATATGTTATGCGCAGGGAACAGCGGGACGGCTATGACGCCATTGCAGACGGAAAAATCGAAGGCGCGCCATATCTTAAAGAGGAACATTACGCCGTTTTCGACACTGCCAGTAAATGCGGAACAGGGAAGAGATATCTGACTCCCGACGCTCATGTTAAAATGATGGGTGCTCTAACGCCTCATATAACCGGCGCTATAAGTAAAACTGTAAACATGCCAAATGAGTCAACAGTTTCTGACGTTAAGTCCATTTATAAGCTGTCATGGGAATTGGGAGTTAAAGCCATTGCTATTTACAGGGACAACTGCAAGGTATGTCAGCCTATGAATGCTTCAAAAGAGCGTGCCGACAAGGACATCCCTTTAACGGAACGCACATATGACGAGCTTGTTAAAATGATTATGGAAAAGAAGACTGAATATAAGCCTTTGAGGGTGAAACCTTCCGGTATCAGACAGGCCAGAGTTCACGAAGCGGCCTTAGATGGACTTAAATTGTATATAACCACATCATTTTATGAAGACGGAAGGCTTGGCGAGATTTATGTTTCGTCTGGACGGCAAGGCTCTCTTACAAAGGGGCTTTTGGACAGCATTTCAACAACCATATCAGAAATGCTTCAATACGGCGTTCCATCTGAGGACATAGCGAGGATGTACCGCGGTCAGAAATATGAACCTAGCGGGCTTGTAACAGGTCATCCGTATATTAAGTTTGTTGATTCAATTTCAGACTTAATTAGCAAAATAATTGATATAGAACTGGGGAATTATAAATATTGTCAGGTTAAACCAGAGGATTATGAGGCAAAAACTCACGAAAATGGTGGCAAGAATTATGGAGAAAAACATGGAGATAAAACATATACAGCCAAGGACATCCTCTATGGAGATGTTTGCCCCAATTGCAAGAGTACAAAAATGGTAAAAAATGGTACTTGCAAGGTCTGCACAGAATGTGGGACAACCACAGGCTGTAGTTAGATTATTTGTTAATTCTATAAAAGGGAGATGTGTGTCATGGATGCAAAACAACGCAGAAACGATATAAAAACGATTATTGAACGCGACAACCAGCCAGTCAGCGCTTCCTTCCTGTCAAAACAGTTTAATGTAAGCCGCCAAGTCATTGTTGGAGATGTGGCTTTATTACGGGCAGAAGGTTTAAACATAATTTCTACATCAAGAGGCTATATGAGCGGTGAACCCCCTACGTCAGACCGTTATGTAGGGAAAATGGCTTGTAGACATACACAGCAGGAAACAAGGGATGAATTGTATACTATTGTGGATATGGGCGGCCATGTATTGGATGTAATTATTGAACATAATTATTATGGAGAAATAACAGGTCAGCTTAGGCTATCGTGCCGGAAAGACGTAGATTTGTTCATGAACCATATTGAAGGTGATGAATATCTTCTTCTTTCTGAACTAACTAAAGGGGTGCATTTGCATACGATTTCTTGCCCTGATGAAAATGTTTTCTATCAAATAAAAATGGAATTGGCTGATCAGGGATTCTTATATCCCGAAAAATGATTCTTGACTTTTTCACCTTACTCCTGTAATATACATATGTCAAGACATATGTATATTACAGGAGGTTTTTATGAGTAAAAAATTCACAATCCAAAGGCTTTGCGCCGCAGCAATGCTGATTGCTATAAGCATTGTTATTCCCATGTTCTCGCCTGTAAAAATTTTGCTGACCCCCGCGTCTTTTACTCTGGCCAGTCATGTAGCAATTTTCATTGCAATGATGA
>CAYLSP010000135.1:0-4824 GCA_964385935.1 uncultured Defluviitaleaceae bacterium | reverse complement strand
CCTAATCCTACGACATATTTAAACCATGAAGACCCCGACCAAGCAGCAGAGGCGGCCATACAATATGCTATATTTGTTGCAAGAAACCCATATAACACTCCCGGTGGATATGAGGATCAATATAACGATTATGTGACAAGCTATAATACAATCGTAGCCGATACCAGCGTGCCTAAGACTTATAAAACGGATTATGACTATAAAAAGGCTTATGCTGAGTATGAGAGAGACATTTTTAATATGAACAACTGCTTCATACCTAAAGTTCAGAACCAGATAGACTCTCTCGTGAACTCAATTGTCACTCTTATAAACGATACCATTTCGCCATATATAACAAAATCCGGTGAAAACATTAAAGATCCCAACGCGCCCTACGGTCTTGACAAAAGCTCACAGTATTATCCGCTTTTCGTCAGGCTTGCAAACGGCTATGCAGACAGATTTGACAGCAACGGCTATTTAGTGGGCGAAGATAAAAACGATAAAAATTCACTTTATTCAATGGGAAATCTTGCAATAAACCCCTTGTTCAGAACCGTTGATAATTATGACCTTCTTGCGTTCTCTTTCTCGGGAGATAATTCAGATAACAATTTGTTAAATGATATGGTTGAAAAATGGAAGGCCGGATTTATACAAATTGCAGGTTCAAATCAGACTCCTCAGAGCGTGGATTCTTTCTACAGAGACTTTTTAGTAGATATTGGTGCTGAGATAAACGAGGCAGAAACCAACCTGAATGCTCAGGTAGACATGGTTCGAGAAGCAGAATTTAAAAGAATGGAAATGTCTTCTGTCTCAATGGACGAGGAAATGAGAAATATGCTTACCTATCAGCACGCATACAATGCGTCTGCCAGAATTTTTAATGTAATTGACAATATGATTGATAAACTAGTTAACGGCACCGGCCGTGTAGGATTATAGAGGGGTGAAATTATATGAGGAGCTCATTTTTTGAATTTAATGTGGCCATTTCAGGACTAACCGTTGCAAGGGGTGGTCTTGATGTCACATCCCATAACGTTGCAAATGCCGCCTCAGACGGATATTCAAGGCAGGTTGTTGAACAAAGAGCCAGCCGCCCCATTAGCCTTTACAATGGCCGTGGTATGATAGGAACAGGCGCAGAAATTTATGGCGTTACACAAATAAGAAGCTTTTATCTGGATAAAAAATATTGGTCAGAAGTGCCGGTATTAGGGGAATATTCAGTTAAAAAGGCTCAGCTAAGCCTTACTGAAAGCTATTTTAACGAAATGTCAGGCACTGGACTGTCTGGTCAGTTTAAAGACTTTTTCAACAGGCTGGAAGATTTAACAACAAATCCTCACGACCCAACTTACAGGACAAATGTTATTCAACTTGGAGGTTCAATGTCAACCTTCTTCAAGAATACATACGAAGCCCTGAGTAAACAGCAGAAGGATATAAACGGTGAAGTTAAATCTATGGTAGGCATTATCAATAGCCTTGGTAAGCAAATAGTAGCTTTGAATCAACAAATAACGAGATTCGAGTTAGACGGCTCCTTTGCCAACGATTTAAGGGATCAGAGGGCTCTTATTGTGGATAAATTGAGCCAATATGTTAATGTTGAAGTTAAGGAAGTTGAAATGAACGAAGGCTATGAAAAGGGACTTTATCCGAATCCAGAGGAAAGATCCCTTAGCCAGAAGCGTTATATTGTTTCAATTAACGGATATGATTTTGTAAATCATTATGACGTTAGCTTAATGGAATGTCGTGAAAGAAGCACAAAAGACGGAAACAAAAGCATTGGTCTATATTCTAATCCAGAAGATGCCGCCGGACTATACGACATCTATTTTACAAAATCTAATGTAAAGTTTGATATTTACAGCTCCCACTTAACAGGGGAACTAAAAGGTCTCATTGATTTAAGAGACGGAAATAACGGAAATTATGTCCATAATATGGGCTTTAATAGCTTTAACGCTACTACTAACCAGCTTGTAATGAACATTGATTTAGCCTCTGAAAGGGTGGATTTGAATCCGGGGGGCGGTGTTCTGTCTGTATATGATAGAACCACGGGAACGAAGATGGATTATGAATACAGTAGCTATTCTTACAACATAGCTACAGGAGAAGCCACATTCCAGCTTATTAATGTTCCGGCGGGAACAACAGCCGCAAGCTTTGATACGCCCAAGTCTGCTACAACAGGAAAAACCACGGATTATAAGGGAATTCCCTATTATATGTCCCGCCTTAATAACCTTGTAAGAACCTTTGCGAAGGCCATAAACGAAGGAAAACTTATGAATGGCTCTAAGATACCTGAGGTTATAGGCCATATTGATGGACGTGATTTAACTGGAGTAGAGAAAGACACCCTGTTCTTTACTTATAAGGAAACTGACTCCACCTATGCCAATTTTGGTCAAGAGGTAATATTTGACGGAAACTTTAATATATATAAGTTTACTGCCGATAATTTCTTTATAAATGATGAACTTGTGAAGAATCCAAGGCTTTTAGCCGCCGCTGTTGAAGGAACTTCCGAATCCAACAACGACGTTATTAAAAGTTTTTTGAAGATTTTCCATTCAAAAACACTGTTTAGAGAAGGCTCTATTGAGGATTATATAATAGGTATGACAGGAGAACTTGGTATCGATTTGGATCAGGCTAACCAGTTTGAAACGAATTATAAAGACGTTACCACTGTTATACAAAACCAGAGATTAAGCGTATCAGGCGTAAGCATAAACGAGGAAATGACCGCCATGATTAAGTATCAACAGCTTTTCACAGCGGCATCAAAGCTTGTTAACACCATTAATGACATATACGATAGGCTTATTAATGGTTTGGGGGTATAAAATTTGTAGGGGCGAACTGTGTTCGCCCGCATGATGGCCTTGAGGGGGGCATGTTAAAGTGAGAATAACAAACGCAATGACAACGAACAAAATGCTTTTGAATATTAACAGAAGCATGACGTCCGTAGATAAACTATACACTATGATGACCACAGGAAAGAAAATACAAACACCGTCTGACGACCCGATTATAGCCAGCCGAGCCCTTAAATTCAGGGCCAATATATCAGACACTGCACAGTATAAAAGAAACACGGCGCAGGGTATTTCCTGGATGGAATCAACTGAACAGGGTTTTTCTAACCTTATTACTGCACTTTCAAACATAAGAGACTTATGTATGCAGGGCGCGTCGGATCAGTTTGATATTTCCGACAGAATGGCGATTGTTGCCGAAATACAGGCCCTTTATGAACAAATGGGCTCAGAGCTTAATATAACCTATGCCGGAAGATATCTATTCTCAGGACAAAGAACGGATTTTCCCCCGGTTATTACGGAAAATAATCCTTCGGCTCATTTCCTAATAAAGCAGGATTTCAGTCTTGAAGATATTGAAAAGACAATTAACTATGTTAAAATGGGTCCGTCAGCTTCGCCTGAAAGCAGTTTTATAAACAGGTTGAAGCTTCCTTATAACAGTGTTCAAAGCCTTACGGAATTAACTGTTTATGACATAGGTGGCATTAAGACTACCTACCCGGTTAACACCATAGACATGACAGATAATACAAACGGCGCTCTTTATGGAAAAGAAAATGCATATAATCCTCAGCCAGGTACTATTAATTATATACCTACAACTGGGGAATTAATTATAGCTGATGACGTTATGGTGGATATGCAAACAACTGCCACAGGCGGCATTTCAGTGCAATATGAATTAAATGGACTTAATAAGGGCGATTTAAACCCGGTTGTCTATTTTAATTGCATAGATTTAGGAGCTTCGTCAAAAAACACAACAAAAATTGACTATACGGCTCTGGGTAACCTTAGTTTTGGAACTCCATTAATGACAACTTTAAATCCCACAGTAAAGACAGGGACTTTCACTACCCCATTAACAATCGGAACTAATGTCTTGACTGGAAAGGGACTTTCAGTTACTATTAATAATAAGACTGGCCCTGCTACTAACTATAACGTAAGAGTGGTTACAGGGACTGCAGAAGTGCCTGCCGCCGATGAAGTTATTTTTAACGAAGCCACGGGAGAATTACTGGCCGGAGCAGATATACTTACCGCTATGACAGACCAGAATTTCTCCAACGCAACTTATAAGTATTTTGAGAAAATTCCGGATCAGACAAATATCGGAACTAATGTATTTACATCAGATCCGATGAACCTTACAATAACTAAAGCAGGTATTGCAAGCACTTATGCAATCTCTTCCGTTGATACGTTGGCAGGGGATCCTACTCCTACTCCTGGCCCAACACAGGTAGTTTATGACAAGGGCACAGGAAAGGTTTATTACGGGTCATCTATCTTAGCGGCCATAAACGACCCTGATGCAGTTTCTGCTCTGACGTATTCTAATACTACGAATAACGTTGGAATTGATAAGCCCATGAAGCTTGTTATTAATAAGGGTGACGGAACAAGAGAGGAAATATACGCATCAGTAGTTAAAAATCCGGCTACTGATCTTCCACCAAAACCCGATGAAATAAAGTTTGACGCTGTTACCGGAACTTTCCATTTCGGCACTAATGTTGCAGCTAAAGCCAACGACCCTACAAATATCACAACTCAGATGGTTTTTTATGAAAAGGGTCTTGAATACAACATGGATAACCAAAAACTACAGTTTGAATTTGGCGTAAATACGCGCATAGATATTAACAATTTAGGGAAAGATGTTTATACGGCACAGCTATATGCGGATTTAAAATCTTTGATCGAAATGGTGAATTCTGTTTCTCCATCGACCGAAGCGTCACTCATTGCAAAATATGAAAAGGCT
>CAYLSP010000134.1:0-4826 GCA_964385935.1 uncultured Defluviitaleaceae bacterium | reverse complement strand
AATTTTTCCAAAATGTATATAATAGCCACAGCAGGTATACATAAATTAACTAAAATCTTTGTTAAAAACTCCTTACTCTCGGTTTTTATATAGCCCTTATAACAGGCGAAAAGACCTATTCCAAGCATTATAAAAACGGCCGCCACAGTCTCAATTGAAGACAAAAACATGCCTGCATTCCCCCTATAAAAAGTCCTTCCTTAATAATACCACAGAAACCTAGTAATAATCAATTGTAAAGAAAAAAGGCGGCGAATTATGTCTCATAAAAAACAGCATAAAATAACAGCAAAACAAGCCATGTCCCTTGCCATTAAGTCAGGGGAGCTGATGCTTACAAACGGCGCAGAAACTTACAGGACAGAGGACACCATGCTTCGGCTTATTAATAAATGCGGTTTTGAGGGCGAAACCTTTGTGACTGTTACAGGCATTTTTGTAAGCGTCAAGCAGGAACACGGAGAATCAATAACCTTTCTAAAAAGAGTGAAAAAAAGGACAAATAATTATTACAAGGTGGTAAGAACCAACGACCTTTCAAGAAACTTTGTAGACGACCGCATAAGTTATGAAGAGGCGGAAAAAGAGCTTAAACTTATTACGGAATCGCCTACCCCCTATCCTTTGCTTTTAAAAATAGTAGTTTCGGGAATTGCCTGCGGCAGTTTTTCGTTGTTGCTAGGGGCGGGATTAACGGATTGCCTTAACGCGCTGATAGTTGGGGTTTGCTGCCAGTTCATTGTAATAAAAATGAGGAAGGTCAGTCCAATTCTTGTGGATATTATCGGAGGAGCAATCATTACAATCATCGCTATTATGCTGATGGTACTTGGGCTTGGCAACAATCTTGACAAAATAATAATTGGCTCCATAATGCCTATGCTGCCTGGAATAGCTTTCACAAATTCAATTAGGGATATTATGGACGGAGACCTTTTATCAGGTGCCTCAAGACTTCTTGAAGCGCTTCTCTGCGCTATCGGACTTGCTACAGGAGTTGGAATTATATTACAGCTTTGGATTTATTTTGGGGGAGGTTATCTTATATGACCTTTTTGGATTTGTTAGTTAATTTTTTAGCGGCTTCAGTCGCAGCCGCAGGCTTTTCCGCCGTTTTCAACATACCAAAAAAAGAGCTTATTTATTCCAGTCTTACAGGCGGAATAGGCTGGCTCCTTTATAAATCCCTGATGGTAAAAGACCCCGATATCTTTATAACGGCAACGTTTCTTGCTTCCGTTCTCATTACCTGTATAAGCAGGATTCTATCCTTCGCGCGTAAAATCCCCATTACCATCTATCTTGTGGGGGGCATAATACCTCTTGTACCAGGGACGGGTATATATTATACAATGTTTAACCTAGTAACCGGAGAGAATGCAGAAGCTCTTTTAATAGGAATTGAGACCCTTAAAACGGCAGGGGTTATCGCCATTGGAATCATTGTCACTTTGTCTCTGCCTTGGAAAATGTTTTATTATCTGGCTCTGCCAATTGAAAGATTCTTTGACAAATTAGAAAATAGAAAGAGTCCACGCAGGTAATGGCTCTATTCTGTTTTTCTTTTTGAGCGCGAAAGGCCGATTCTCTCAGTGATTACTATTATTTCGTTTGCGATGTAAAAACAAATAACAGCATTTTTTATGACGAAACCCGATTTTATAACATATAAGTCAATGGCCGTTCCAAGGACGCACAAAAGGATTATAAAACATTTTCTAAAAACATCCCTAATTTCAGGAGAAAAACCTAAACCCATTATAGCCACAAAAAGCAAAAGAATGAGAAGGGCGTTCGAGTCCTCAGAAACCGCGCCGAAAACCCCGCCTAATATACCAGAAAAAAGCCTTATATTGACTTTTAGTTCTTCCATACTTAATCCCTCCACATTCAAGACTTTTACATATATAATGCGTTATTATATATAGTATGAAAACTGCCTGACCAGAGTTACGGCAGAAAATTAATTTGCAAGAGGCGATTATGGATATTTTAAAATGGATTATTACTCCGCTTTGCGGTGGGATTATTGGATATTTGACTAACTGGTTAGCTATTAAAATGTTATTCAGACCCTATGAGGAAATCAGGCTTTTCAATATACGTCTTCCCTTTACCCCTGGGCTTATTCCGAAAGAGCGGAAGGCTTTGGCAAAAAAAGTTGCTGAGACATTATCCGAAAGCGTGCTTACACCAGAGGTTTTAAATAAATCTCTTAATTCCCCTGAAACTCTTAACAAAATAACCGTGATGGTCAATGGCACCGTTGATTCCTTAACAGAATGCAGCGCTACTGTATCAGAAATCTTGGGAGAAGGGAATATCGAAAAGATTTTGGAGCAATTAAAGTCAGAAAAAGTTCAAACATTTATTAAAGATAAATTCCCGTCAGTAATAGAATACGGAAAAAACATTCTCTATTATAATGAAGAAATAAACTCAAAGCTAAGGGAGCTCGTTAAACAAATAGCCAGAGAAAATTTTGGCAGGCTCGTTGGGATTTTTGTAAATTATGATAATATTTATGACAATATAAAAAAGGCTCTTTTTGAATATCTAGAAGAGCCTGAAAATCAACTTATTTTAATTAACCATTTTACAATATTTCTTAATAATTTCATTGAGAAGGACAAGTCCTTTTTTATGGACAAAAAAATTGTTGATTTAGCAGCTATGATTCCTCCCGGTTTACTAGTGTCAATGAAGTCAAAAATGACGGATATAATTAAGTATGGAATTGAAAAGGGCGGCGTTACCCTTGCCAACTCCTTGGATTTATCGGGTGCCGTGGAAGATAAAATAAACGGCTTTGACCTGCCCACAGCGGAAAAAATCATTATCTCAGTTACCAAAAAACAGCTTCAAATGATTACTGTTTTGGGTGGAGTTCTGGGCTTTGTAATTGGATTTATCCCTCTGATTCTAGGAATCTTTTTTAAATAAATCAATCCTGTTTTTTGCCCCTGAACCGCTTGAAAAAGTCCGTCATAAGAGCGGCACATTCATCTTTAAGTATTCCCTCCGTAATAATAACCCTATGATTAAATCCATAATCACAAAGATTCAAAATGGAACCGAAGCAACCCGCCTTTTTATTTCTCGTACCAAAAACCACTTCCTTGATTCTGGCCTGAACTATTGCCCCTGCGCACATGGGGCAGGGTTCAACGGTGACAAATAAAACACAATCCTCAAGTCGCCAATCACCGATTTTTCTGCTGGCTGTGTTTATGGCTGATATTTCCGCGTGATATAATGTATTTTTCATAATATTGCGCCTGTTATGACCTTTTGCTATTACCTCTCCTTCATAAACTATAACGCAGCCGATAGGAATCTCATCAATTTCTCCGGCTTTTTTTGCTTCTAGAACAGCTAGGGACATAAAATACTCATAATCCAATAAAATCTACTCCTATTCTTTTGAAACGTGTTGCATATAGCACGTTTCTCTGTTAAACTGGTAATGATTAGAAAAGTTTGAGAAAGGTGGAAAAAAAATGCCTAACAGGTTCCCATATGTAAAAAAGGGATATGACCCGGATAAAGTCGATGAGAAAATAGAAACTCTCGAAGAAGTCATAAGGAGCTATAAATCAAAGGATTCGGCCATAAAAAACGCTATTCTAAACGCCCAAATTGCCGCTGACAATATCATCCAGAACGCTAAAAATCAGGCTCAGGAAATAAAATCCGAGGCCGCCGTCCAGCTTTCAGACATAAAGCTCTCCATATCTTTTCAAAGGGATATGCTTAAACAGTTCGAGAACGAATACATGCTTCTCGTTTCAAAATACTTACATGCGATACCGACTCAGGATTTTAGCGAAATAAATAAAAAAATTTCAGATTTGGAAGCTCATATCGAATCCCTTAACAGGGCGGAAACCCCTATACCTGAGAAGATTGAAGAACCAGAGGAATTTTAATTGCTTTATCTGCTGTATCATTCCACGCCATTTGTAGGGGGATCTTTGGTCACCCGCTCACGAAATCGGCTTTGTTAACAATCTGAGGGAGGCTATTTGCCTCCCCTTTTAACCCCCACTTCTACCCTCTCGGAATCATTGACGCACCACCAGTTTCCATCGACTTTTTCTCAACTGGCTTCCCCTGAACTTTAGCTTCTGCCTTGTTCACTGTTTGGGGTTTTCCTGAAAGACTCTCAAAGTGCTCAATATGCTGCCTAACAGAACTGGGTTTCTTGTCCTCGTCCTTCTTAGGTTCTTCTGATTTAGGTTCTTCTTTTTTGGTAGCACCACTCTCTGGCTTTACCTTTTCCGCTCCTTTTTTTATTTTCCTCTGCTCCTGCCTGTGTAAATACGTTTCTCTTGCAACGCTTTCAATCGCCTCAAAAAATGGATCCTTTTTACCATTTTTATCTCTAAATTTATCAGCCCCTACTGCCTTGCAATAAAAGTATAGTTCGTTCACTACAGAATCGTATTCCACTATGCAATTACTTAAAGTTGCAGGGTTACGCTTATCGCCTATCTTCTCGGGATTATCAATGTGATACTGACTGAATTTTTCTGGGTAACATTTCAACACTCTTGAACTATCTCCGAATTCTTTAGTCAAATACCCTATTTTTGTTTCAAGTTTCTCAAGAACGTCTAACCTGTATGGAAAATGATCTATTGACTTATCTGAGAGTTTCTTAAAAGATTTTGTTATATTCTCAGCATTTTCAAATCTTTTGGTTATCAGTTCCTTTAATCTATCTCTTCCGGCTTGCGTATCAATATCATCCATAGCGCATGTGATTGCTGTAGTAGTGCCTCCGAAAAGCTCCTCTGCAACAAGATGTGTATCTTCATGTATAG
>CAYLSP010000133.1:0-4840 GCA_964385935.1 uncultured Defluviitaleaceae bacterium | reverse complement strand
TAACCCTTCCCATTAAGAATTAACTCCATAAGCGCGCTAACAAGCTGAGCTTCCGGCAGTTTCTTATGTATTTTGCCTTTAATGAATATAATTCCCTCGCCGTCGCCGCCTGCTATGCCGAAATCTGCTTCTCTAGCCTCTCCCGGTCCGTTTACAGCGCAACCCATCACAGCAACCTTTAAATCCTTATTTATATTTTTGCAACGGCTTTCAACTTCATTAGCCATTTTTATTATGTCCATTTTAGTTCTGGCACAAGTTGGGCAGGAAATTATTTCAACCCCGGCTTTCCTTAACCCAAGAGCCTTTAAAATCTCCCATCCGCATTCAACCTCTTTCACAGGATCATCAGTCAACGAAACCCTGATTGTATCCCCAATCCCCCGAGATAAAACCGCACCGATTCCAGCCGCCGATTAAAAAGTTCCCGATTCCGTTATTCCAACGTGGAGGGGATAATCCGTTTTTTGGCTTAGAAGCTCATAAGCAGCTATGCTTGTCTTTACTGACGAGGACTTAACCGAAATAATTATATCGGTGAAGTTAAGGCGTTCGAGTATTCTAACGTGGGACAGTGCCGATTCAACAAGGGCTTCGGGTGTAGCACCGCCGTATTTATTAAGAATATCTTTCTCTACAGAACCGCTGTTGACCCCGATTCTGATCGGAACTTTTCTTTCTTTAGCAACGGCAGTCAATTTAGCAACCTTTTCTTCCCCACCGATATTCCCCGGATTAATTCTGAGTTTGTCCACTCCGGCTTCAATTGCGGCAATAGCTAGGCGATAATCAAAATGTATATCCGCAACAAGAGGTATATTTATCCTCTTTTTTATTTCAGATATAGCTGTTGCCGATTCCATATCCGGGACAGAACACCTTACTATTTCGCATTTTGCATCTTCCAAGCGCCTAATTTGATTAACTGTGGCTTCTACGTCCGAGGTTTTTGTGTTAGTCATGGACTGAACCAAAATCTGGGAACCGCCGCCGATAGCGACGCTTCCCAGATGAATTTTTCTAGTTGTATTTTGTCTTGACATAAACGGTCTCCTAAAAGAACTTCATAATATCTCTTGCAGCTATAAATACTGCAAAAATAATCAAAACAACGAATCCGGCAAAATGTATCATGCCCTCTCTTTCTCTGTCCATGGGCTTTCTTCTAATTGCTTCTATTATAAAGAAAACTAGTCTGCCGCCGTCTAATCCCGGAATTGGGAGAAGGTTAAACACGGCAAGGTTTATAGAAAGAGAGCCCACCAGATTGAGAACTGTTAAAATCATTGGAAGAACTCCAATAGCAATACTTTTCTCAACCTGCTCGCCAATAACCGTAGTTATCCCTATTGGCCCGGACATTTCACCGAAACCAACTCGCCCAGTGGCCAATCTGAAAAGAATTGTATACACAATACGCACATTAAAAACCGTCGTATTAGCAGCTGCTCCAATAGATTCCAAGAACCCCGCTTTTTCATTTCCTTCCGTGGAATCAGAGAAAAAACCTGCCTTTGGCTTAGTAATGAAGCCAGCGTAAAATTTTCCGTCATTTTTGTTTTGAACAGGAGGGACAGAGAATTTTATAATCTCTCCGTTTCTTTTAACGCTTACTTCAATAGGGCTGCTTGTGTATTCGCTTTTAGCCATTTCAATATCCATGTAATTATAAATTTTACTTCCGTTTATTTCAATAATCTTATCTCCTGGTTTTATTCCTGCTTCTCCGGCGTGATAGCCATCTAAAACCGAATGAACCGTCGTGGTGGTATATCCGACATTTAAGGTTATTATAAAAAACGCCAGAAAAGCCAGAACCGCGTTCAAAATAATGCCCGCAGAAATAATTATCGCCCGTTTTGAAAGAGACTTGCTATTAAAAGCTCTAGGGTCGCTTTTTCCGTCCTCGTCCTCTCCTAGCATTTTACAAAAACCGCCGAAGGGTACAGCACGGAGGGAAAAATAAGTTTCGCCAATTTTTTTTGACAGAAGCTTTGGCCCCATGCCTATTGCGAATTCCTCTACAAAGACACCGCATTTTCTGGCCGCGTAAAAATGACCAAACTCGTGAACTATGACGATAATTGAAAAGACTAATATAGAGGAAACAACAGACGTTAGAATACTCAAATATTCCACTCCCTTAAATATAATTCTTAACCTGCTCTCTTGCCCAAAAATCAGCTTCAAGCACGTTTTCGAGGCTTAAAGCCCCTGTAGTACAATTATATGAGCTCAGAGTTTTTTCTATTATACTATATATAGACAAATATGAAATTTCTCCTTTTAGAAATGCATTAACAGCCACCTCATTAGCGGCGTTCATAATGCAGGGATAAAGCCTGCCTTTTTTCACCGCTTCAATGGCCAGTTTCAAGCAAGGGAATTTTTCCATATCAGGTTTTTCAAACGCAAGTGTTTTATCAAACAGGGACAATTTTTTGAAATCCCCAATGGCTCTTTTGGGATACGTCAGAGCGTATTGAATCGGAATCCTCATATCAGCCGCGCCCAGTTGTGCTATTACGCTTCCGTCTATAAATTCAACGGCCGAATGTACAATGCTTTCAGGATGAACGACTACATTAATTTTTTCAATAGGCATATCAAAGAGCCACTTTGCCTCGATAACTTCAAGACCTTTATTCATAAGCGTTGCGGAGTCAATTGTAATTTTTTTACCCATATTCCAAGTTGGGTGGCTGAGGGCATCCTCCGCAGTAACGGATTCAAGCTCTTTTTTTGTTTTTAGCCTGAATGGACCTCCGGAAGCCGTTAATATGATTGACTGAACCTCTTTTTTTTCTCCCGATTTAAGGCACTGGAAAATGGCCGAGTGTTCGCTGTCTATTGGAATAATATCAACATTATTCTCTTTAGCTAAATTCATTATTATTTCGCCGGCTGAAACCAGTGTTTCTTTATTAGCAAGTGCAATACGTTTCTTTGTTTTTATTGCAGAAACCGTGGGCAAAAGCCCGGCGTTTCCCATAAGTGCGTTCAAAAAAAGGTCATATCCTTGCATTTCAGCAATTTTAATAAGCCCCGCATCGCCATGAAAAATTTCTGTTTTAAAACCCATGGTCAGTACCTTGTCCCTTAGAAACTTATTTCCGACGGATACAAAAGCCGGCTTAAATTCATTAATTTGTTCAGCCAAAACCTCGATATTTTCATTGGCAGACAGCGCAAAAACTTCTATTTTAATTTCACTAAATTTATTTAAATTTCTTACAACCTCCAAGGCTTGAACGCCGATAGAACCTGTTGAACCCATTATTGCGATTTTCATGTTTACTCCTTGCTCATTAGATTACCTTTAAAACAAGCATCATTAAATACACGGCAGGCGCGGTAAATAAAATGCTGTCAAAACGGTCGATAATTCCTCCGTGACCCGGCAGAATCCTTCCAAAATCCTTTATTCCAGTGTGTCTTTTAATGGCCGACGCTGTTAAATCCCCTAATTGTGAGAAAACGGCACCTGCCACTCCTGTTATGGCACAGCCAAAAATCAGGTTAAAATCCTGGGTTTTAAAGAAAAAGTATGTGTCCAACAATGCGTAAACCGTGGCTATAATTCCGGCGCAAACAACCCCGCCGATTGAGCCTTCTATGGTCTTTTTAGGACTCAGCTCAGGGACAAGCTTATGTTTTCCCATAGTTATCCCAACAAAATACGCGCCTGTGTCACAACCCCAGGCAGTTATGAAAATCAGCCAAACAAAATGTTTGCCCAAATTGCTTTCCCTGACAAGATATATGGTAGATAATAAAATCGCTATATAAAAGAATCCGAATAAAGTAACGGCGCAATCTATGACATTAATTTTTTTATGGGCTGTCACAGACAGAACAAGAATAGAGAGAGTAAAACAGATTAAAACCATATACATGGCTTCTGAGTTGGGAAGATAGTCGATAACGGCAATATAAACGGCGGCGAAAATATAACCTATATAGTGGATTATTTTGGGCTCTTTTGAAATTGCCCTATAGACCTCCTGCATCCCTCCGACTATAAGGAGAAGCAGAACCAATTTCAGATATATTCCGCCCATATATACGAAAAAAACAAGTATCGGTAGACCGATAATACTAGTCAAAACCCTTTTAAGCACTGAATCACCCGCCAAATCTTCTTTCGGTATTTTGAAAAACTTTTACTGCCGTAAGTAAATCTTTTATGTTAAAATCAGGCCAGAATTTTTCACAAAAATAAAGCTCAGAATATGCGCTCTGCCAAAGCAAAAAATTTGAAAGACGTTTTTCGCCCCCGGTTCTGATGATCAAATCCGGGTCGGGGGAGCCGGAAGTATCTAAATATTTCGAGATTGTATCAATTTCTATTTTGCCAGAATCCAGCCTATTTAATACCACATCTTGCAAAATAGCGTTTAAAGCCCGCTTGATTTCATCTCTTGCGCCATAATTTATGGCAATGGCCAGATGAAGTCCTCTATGGTTTTTAGTTATTTCTGTTAAATACGCAATTTTGTTCCTGAGGTCTTCATCGAAAACGCTCACATCCCCGATCATGGAAACTCTTATGGTGGAAGTTTTAGCGTCGTTAATATATGTTTGAATATATTCCCTTAACAATTCCACAAGAGAATCCACCTCGGGCTGAGGTCTGTTCCAATTTTCAGTTGAAAAGGCATAGACTGTCAGGTTAGAGAATCCATATTCGTTCATCTGTTCGCATAGTTTTTTTAAAACCGATGCACCCTGCCTATGCCCGGCGCTTCTTGTTAGAAAACGTTTTTTTGCCCATCTGCCGTTTCCGTCCATAATAATACCGATATGTTTTGGCAGACGCGAAAAATCAACGTCCGTTTCA
>CAYLSP010000132.1:2507-4840 GCA_964385935.1 uncultured Defluviitaleaceae bacterium | reverse complement strand
CCGAATCTTGCGCTTGTTTTCTGCAATACAAAAAAGCGTGTTGACGAACTGGTGGAACAGTTGCAGGGCAGGGGATATTTTGCCGAGGGGCTTCACGGCGACATGAAGCAGACCCAAAGAGATATGGTTATGAAGAAGTTCCGCAACAAAACCATTGATATTCTTGTGGCCACAGACGTTGCGGCAAGGGGTATAGACGTTGAAGAAATCGATATGGTGTTTAACTTTGACCTGCCTCAGGATGAAGAATACTATGTTCACAGAATCGGCCGGACTGCCAGAGCCGGAAAATCCGGAAAAGCCTTTAGCTTTATTGTTGGAAAAGAAATTTATAAGCTTCGTGACATTATGCAATATACAAAGGCAAAAATCACGAACAGCCGCCTTCCTTCTCTAGCTGATATTGAAGAAATTAGGATAAAATCCTTTATCGAGAAGCTAGAGGAAACAATTGCAGAGGGGAAACTGACTAAATATATAAGTATAACCGAATCCCTTATTGCCGAAGATTACGCCATTATTGACGTTGCCGCTGCCCTTTTGAAAATGCATCTCCATAACGAAACAGGAGAGGATATTGACTTTGATTTAGAGCCAGAACCACGATTTGACAGCTACGGCAAAAAAGGCGGAAAAGACAGGAAACATGACGGACAAAAAATAGCCACCTTGTTCCTCAATGTCGGAAAAAAACATAAGGTTACTGTCAAAGACATAGTTGGCGCAATTGCCGGAGAATCAGGCGTTCCGGGACGTATGCTTGGAGCCATAGAGGTTTGTGAGGAATTTTGTTTTGTTGAAGTTCCCGAAGAATATGTAAAAATAATTATCCAAAAAGTCAAGGGCAAAAAAGTCAAGGGCAAGAAGATTAATATTGAAAAGGCTAAAAGAAAACAGATTAATAAACCTGAAAAATAAAATAAGCTGTTGCAAATCTTAAATCGGTTTGCAACAGCTTTTTAATTTACGGGCGTGTTGAATAATAGGTAAAAATCAAAAACACCTCTGCCAAAAACGCCTAGAAACAGGCGTTTTTTCTCGAAGTGTTTTCGATTTTATTGAATTTTTCAACACGCCCTTTACATAAGAGCATCTTCCAGCTTTGAAAGTTCTTCCAAAGGAAAGGCTCTTAATAATTCCTTATACTGACCTTGGCTAAGCCCTTCAGCGTTCACATAAATATTGATTTTTTCCTGAGTGTTTCCATTTATAAATTTCATCTTGATTTTTTCAAATTCTTCATCTTTAATGCGCATTTTCATTTACCTCCTGTTTTTTAAATATTTCCCATAGACCCATGACTAAAAGTAAGATTCCAAAGCCTTTTTTCAAAAGTCCCGACTCAAGATTCAGAGCCAAAACCGCGCCTAAAACCGCGCCAATAATTCCTCCAGCCGATATTTTCACAGCCAAAGCCTTTTCAATATTTTTATTTTTAAAATGGGTAATCAGGGCAATTATGGCCGTTGGAATAAAGTATAATAAATTTACGTTTTGGGCAACTTTCTGGTCATATTGAAAGAATATAGTCAAAGCCGGAATAAGAAGCATTCCCCCGCCGATACCCATTCCGCTGATAAGTCCCGCAAAAAGCCCTATCAATATGAGTAAAATCAAGACCCCACAACCTTTCTTAAAAGATCATTTGCAGAGCGGAAATAATCATTATGACCCCAAAGACTTTATTAAGCAGGCCTGATTTTATTTTGCTCAGTATTTTTGCGCCTAAAAAGCCGCCTAACATACCCCCCGCCGAGACGTAAAGAATTGGCATTATTTCAAAATCCAGTTTTCTTATATAAAACAGTGCCGAAATTATTGAAAGGGGCAAAATTATGGCTATTGCAGTGGCATGGGCTTTTTGCGCTTTTATTCCAAGAAGCTTTTCCATGGCGCAAACAACTAAAGCGCCGCCGCCCGAGCCGAAAAGTCCGTTAACGAAACCGGCTATTAAACCTATTATATAGGGCTTTATTTTAGCTATGATATCACTTCCCAAATATAATTCTTGATCATAAAAAACGCTTCTCTGATATTATGTTCAGAGAAGCGTTTTTTTATTAATGTATTAAAATCTTTGAAACATATTTATATAAAATGAAGGCAATGGCTGAATTTGCTATGGATTTTATGGCGTTAAAAGGAATTATAAAAGGTACTAAAATTTTTAAAAATTCTTCTATCGGTATGCCCATGAAAATGGGTGAAATAAGTACATTCCAACCTGCCATTGTAACAACCATGGTAACAATTCCCACTAACATAGCAATTATTGCCATTTTTCTTGTTTTATTTTTTTTGTAAATATTGGCTGATACAAGAACATAACTTCC
>CAYLSP010000132.1:908-2497 GCA_964385935.1 uncultured Defluviitaleaceae bacterium | reverse complement strand
TGTGGCAAAAATATGCATTAAAATTCCTGTAGGGCCGCTTTGGGCGCTGACTGTTATACCTTGAATAACGCCTGTTACTACCGTTAACAAAAATCCCACTAATGGCCCAAATAAAAATCCGCTTAGAATGAGTGGTATGTCGGCTGGGTCATACTCTAAAAAGGGAACTGCCGGAAATATTGGAAAATGGATGAAATAAACTAAAACAATTGAAATTGCACCCATAATCCCCGCTTGTGCCAAAGTTTTTGTTGTAAAAACACTTTTTTTCCGCTCAGCTTGTTGCATAATACTCCTCCTCAAAATTGTAATAAAAAAACTCCGAATCAATTCAGAGCGGAAAACAAAAAAATATAATGTTTCCCGTTTCTCTCCTCCGGACTATACCGTCGGTATCGGAATTTCACCGATTCAGCCAAAAAAGCTCGCAGACTATAACTGCCGGTGGGGAATCGCACCCCGCCCCGAAACGATCATCATAAGCATCACGCTTATAAATAAATTATAATACTCATTTTTTATGTTGTCAATATTTTTTATTGAGCCAATCGGGGGGATGTCAAAAAGACACCCCCATGCTATTATGTTTGTTATTGCCTCAATTATTTTTTTGTTTCTTCTAGCATAATAGGTTTCTCTGAGCCATCTGTTTTTATTTTATATTTATTTTTACCATTTCCATAATACAGATACCCATCTTTAACCTCGGTGAAATATGTGGCATACGCGCCGTACGTGCCACTTATTGAGTAGTCCACAAAATTTTGTAAGCCAGTCGGTGGGCCGTCCTTCAAAAATGGAATGATCACAATTGTGGCAGCAGGTTCAGTTGTGAGGAATAAGCTTCCATCGGCAAGCATTATATTAGAGATTCCAAAATATTTATCGTTGGGGCTTTGTATTATCACATCATAAACCTTTCCGTCTTGGCAACTATGATCATTATCATAGCTTATTTTAGTAAGTGACAGTTTAAATTGATCCGTTACCTGCTTAGGCGAAGACGCCTTTAACATTAAATCGGAGGCAAACCAGACTCCATCTTCGGTAAACTGAAAAGCCCTATCACTTGATAATTTATAAGCCCTTGAATATCCCCGTTCTTCGTCCTCTATTATGAGATAAGTGTACCCATTTGTCTTTGATTTTACTATCTTGTATGTCCATGTATTGCCAAGTTTGTCCTTTTTTGTTTTAATTTCTAAACATTCATTTTCTCTAGGATAGTTAATTAAAGTGTATGTGCTAGAATCTCCATTCCACATGACTTTTCTGTCTTTATAAATGTCATCATTATATGCCTCATTGATCAAATCAACATGCAGATACGCTTCGTCATTATAAACAATGCTGGCAGGGACTTTTTTCCCGTCCTAAAGGGTGTAATCTTGTCCCCAGTTAACCAAGGTTTTGTTAGATGATTTTATCCGAAAAGGATTAAGTAATATATTATCTTTTACCGTTTCCGCGATGACAGGTAAAGTGATTCCAAACGCTAGGGTTGCTAAACTTCCAATGATTATGCCCTTCAAAACGTCTTTTTTCATATTCACCTCTTCTTTTTAAATAAGAAAGCCTGAGAAACAATT
>CAYLSP010000132.1:0-898 GCA_964385935.1 uncultured Defluviitaleaceae bacterium | reverse complement strand
TTAATCAATATGGCTTGTATCTATTATAACCTGCTCATTACAGCAGGGGCAGGTAATCTCTTTGTCTTGTTCTATAGAGACATCGGATACCAGAATGGAATACCCGCAACTGGGGCAAATATACTTAATGCCGTCATTATCAGAATAACTGCTGTCAAGTATAATGTCCTTTTCTTCGAGGAACAGAATTATCTTACTAATATCATCCAGAATTTCCAGTGTGTCCATTAATAGTTGACCTTCGGCTGTATCCTTGCTGATTTTAATATTATTGGCAATTTTAATCACATTGTTTATCCTATCCATGATCTCAGACATTCTATTCACCTCAATTTATGTTCTTATAAGCTATAGAGTTATGCTCTTCCTAAGTATTCGCCCGTTCTAGTGTCGATTTTTATTGTATCACCCTCATTAATAAAGAGCGGAACATAAACTGTTGCTCCGGTTTCAACTTTAGCCGGTTTTGTAACATTAGTTGTTGTGTCGCCTTTAAAGCCCGGTTCAGTCTCCGTAATCTGGAGTTCTACTGCATTCGGCGGTTCGATTCCGAAAACTTTGCCGTTATGCATAAGCAGTTTAACGGTTTCGTTTGGTCTGATATATTTAAGAGTGTCACCTACATCAGATGCGTTAAGCATAGTCTGTTCAAAGGATTCCTGATCCATGAAGTAGAAAAGGCCTGAGTCCTCATATAAAAATTCCATATCTTTTCTGTCAATATGGGCTCTGTTCATTTTTTCAGTTGGGCGGAAGGTTCTTTCAACAATACCACCCGTAACAAGGTTTTTGATTTTTGTTCTTACAAAAGCAGCACCCTTACCGGGTTTAACATGCTGAAACTCTATAATAGTAAATAAATCACCGTCAATTTCAATCGTTACGCCGTTCCTGAATT
>CAYLSP010000131.1:0-4897 GCA_964385935.1 uncultured Defluviitaleaceae bacterium | reverse complement strand
CCGTTTTTGCCGATTATAGGTGGGATTCTTGGTGCTGTTTTCTTTGGAATTTCAGAAATACTTAAATCATTTGAACTGAATCCAATGCTTTTTTCCGCTGTCTTAACGGTTTCATATTTCAGCCTAACGGGTTTTATACATTTAGACGGCTATATGGATGTCTCGGACGCGATTCTATCAAGGCGGGACTTGCAGGAAAGGCTCAGAATACTAAAAGATCCCCATTCGGGCGCATATTCGGTAATTATGGTCATTTTCTTGATTTTAGGCATGTTTTCTTGCTTCTACAGTATTATAGACGCTAAAAAGCAGTTCATTAACCTGATTTTCATTATGATTGCGTCAAGGGGCATGGCGGGAATCAGCTTTATGTCCTTTAAATTAATATCAAATACCGGCTTTGGTTATATGTTTAAACAAAATTCCATGAAATCTCATTTGGTCTTCATTATATTTATTTTGGGATTGGCGGCTTTTAGCTGTTTCTGGATTGCAGGCACTAAAGGACTTATCACATTTTTTTCAACTATTTTAGCATTTTTGACCGCTACCGCTATCTGCCGCAAATCTCTAGGCGGAGTTTCGGGAGATACGGCGGGATTTTCCTTAGTCTTGTCGGAAATGACAGGGATTTTATTAATGGCAATTTATACTTAAAGGGTGAATTTATGGATTTGATATTTGGCGGAGCGTATCAAGGGAAGCTTGAATATGTGCTTGATAATTATAAATTGGAGAAAGAATCGGTCTATTCCTTTTCTGAGGATTTAGGTAAAAATTTGCTTGGAATAGGAGAAAAAAAAGTATTAAACGGCTTTCACATTTATGTCCTGTCCCTGATAAACGCAGGAAAAAAGCCCGTAGACGAAATAAAATCTGGAATAGATATATTCCAGAATAAAATCATAATAGCAGACGACATTTCTTCGGGAATAGTCCCAACAGATGAAAAAATGAGGTTTTGGCGGGAAGAAAACGGTCGCTGTCTTTCATTTCTCTCATCAAAAGCAGACAGAGTTATCAGAATTTTCTGCGGAATCGGGACGGTGTTAAAATGAAAATAGTTTTGATACGCCACTCCATGACAATCGCAAACGAAAAGCACATTTATTGTGGAAAAACAGACCTTCCTCTTTCAGAGAATGGAATAGCGGAAATTAAGCGGCTGAAATCTCTAAATATTTATCCTTCTGCTGATTTAGTCATAACTAGCGGAATGAAACGGACAGATGAAACGGCAAAAATTATTTATGGTAGGATTGACAAAATAGTGCCTTCTCTCAGGGAATTTACTTTTGGCGAATTTGAATTGAAGGGCTACGAGGATTTGAAAGAGGACGAAAACTATTTAAACTGGATTATGGATAAGACTGGAGATGTATGCTGTCCCGATGGAGAATGTAAAAATGATTTTACAAATAGGGTTTTTGATGGATTTAACGACATAATTTCTGAGTTTAACCATAAGGAAATGATTGCTATAATCACACATGGCGGGGTTATTTCAGCTTTAATGGAAAAACTGTTTAATGAAGACTTTTTTGAAATAAAGCCAGAACCGGGACGCGGTTATTTAATTGATTTATCTAAAAAAATTTATGAAAAAATAGAGGGATAGTTATGAAATTTATTAGGAATCTGTTACTAGTTATATTGATAGGAATTTTATCGTCAGGACTTGTGGCCTGTGACGATGCATACACGGCCATTGTTGACAGAGAGGGTAATGAAATAACTCTGCCAGCCATTGTCCGTACAATCGGAAGCTTTGGCGCGTCAAATACCGAAATTCTGACAGAATTGGGTCTTGGAAGCAAAATAGTTGTGGCGGACACCTATTCAAAGGGGATAAAGGGTTTAAAAGACGACGTAACCTATTTTGACATGTATGCCGCCGATTTAGAAAAAATAATTGAAATAAATCCAACGGTTATGTTTATCAGCGGTATGACAAAAATCGCCGGAGACGATATTTTCAAGCCGCTTTCTGATGCCGGAATCATTGTTATGTATATACCTTCTAGTAAGGATATACAGGGAATAAAGGAAGATATTGAATTCATCGCAACAGCTTGCGGCGAAATGGACAAAGGCAGAGCCATTGTAAATATTATGGAAATGGGGCTTAAAGAAATCGCGGATAAAGTTAAGGACAAGCCTAAAAAATCCGTTTATTTTGAACTCCAACCCTCCCCTGATCTCTATAGCTTTGGCTCTGGGGTTTTCCTCAACGAAATGATTGAAATTGCTGGCGGTGAAAACGTTTTTAAGAATATGGACAGTTGGATTTCTGTATCGGAGGAAGCGGTTATAGCGGCTAATCCCGAAATTATTTTTACAAGCGTTTACTTTGCGCCTGAGCCTGTTAAGGAGATTTTGAACAGAACAGGTTGGGACGCTGTTAAGGCGGTAAAAAACTCTTCTGTATACCTAATTGACGCAAATTCAAGCAGCCAGCCCTGTCATAATATAGTAAAAGCTGTAAAGGAGATGGCTGAGGCCATAAATCCCGGCCTGTTTGAAAAAGAATGAAGCTGAAAATTCTGATTACGGTTCTCATTGGCCTTTTGATTCTGGCTTTGGGGGCGGCGGTGGGAAGCGTTTATATCTCTCCACTGCAAATAGTGAATATCATACTGAATAAGTTTTTTAATGTCCCTCTGCGCCCGGAAATCACGGAAGGCATGGTTTCTATTTTGCTGAGCCTCAGGATTCCCCGGGCACTGACTGCCTTTTTAGTGGGCGGCGCTCTTGCCGTTAGCGGAGCGGTTATGCAGTCTGCGCTGAAAAATCCTCTGGCTTCGTCTTATACGCTGGGAGTTTCTTCGGGAGCGACTCTTGGGGCAGGTTGCGTGATGCTTCTTAACATAACAATGCCTCTTCTCGGTAATTTGCTTCTTCCCTCATTCGGATTGGTGTTCGGCACGGCTACGGTTATTTTGGCTGTTACCTTCGCTTCAAAGTTTGATAAAAACATGGATAATCACACGATTATTTTAACCGGCATGGTGTTTTCGCTGTTTGCAAACGCAATTATAACTATTATGCTTTCGCTCAATAAACAGGGGCTACAAAGACTTGTTTTCTGGCAAATGGGAAGCTTTTCGGCAAAAGACTGGCAAACGGTAGCCATTCTTGCACCACTTGTAATAATTCTGTGCCTTATAATACTACGCTTTGAAAAGGAGCTTGATATCCTGTCTTTTGGGGAGGAACAGGCAAAATCGCTCGGAATCAACAGCAACCGCCTGAAATGGATTCTCCTTTGCGTTTCTGCCGCTTTGACAGGAGGAGCGGTAGCCTTTGTGGGAGTTATTGGTTTTATTGACTTAATTGCGCCACATGTTGTCAGGAAAATATTTGGGTCGAAACATAGGGAAGTGATTCCCATGTCCTTTATATACGGCGGCGGCTTTATGGTGCTCTGCGATTTAATAGCAAGAACGGTTATATTAAACACAGAAATCCCGGTAGGAGCTGTAACAGCTCTTGCAGGTGCGCCATTTTTCCTATATGTTTATTTTGCAAAGAAAAAGAAGGCGGCTTAATATTAAAGTTTTGGAAAAGGAGGGTTTTATGCTGACAATTGAAAACATTTCAGCCGGATACGCGGGCGTTAATGTTATTGAAGATATTTCTTTTAAGCTTGAAAAAGGCGAAAATATATGCATAATCGGGCCAAACGGCTGTGGAAAAACAACCCTTCTAAAAGCGATTTCAAAGCTGATTCCCTTTGACGGAGAAGTGTTTATAGGCAAATATTCTATAAAGAAAATGAAACGGCACGAAATAGCAAAACACATAGCCATGATGAGCCAAATAGGCGGGATTTATTTTACATATTCAATTTATGATACGGTTATGCTCGGAAGATATGTACATATGAATAAAGGGGTATTTAAAACCCCGTCAAAAAAGGACAGAGACGCCGTGGAAAAATCCCTTGTGGCAGTGGGGCTTAAAGATGAAATGGGAAAACAGATAAGCACCCTTTCGGGCGGGCAGCTACAGCGGGTTTTTCTAGCTCAGACATTGGCTCAGGAGCCGGAAATCATTCTTCTTGACGAGCCTACGAACCACCTGGACTTAAAATATCAAGTTGAACTTATTAAATATCTAAAAAACTGGTCACAGGAGAAAGGCCGTTCGGTTATAGGGGTTCTCCATGACATTAATCTTGCTATGACGCTTTCTGATAATATTATTGCTATGAAAGATGGAAAAATCATCGGACGATTTGATTCAAAAAATAAAATAAGCGGCGAAACCCTTGACTATGTTTATGGAATGGGCGTTTATGATTATATGAAAGAAAGTTTAGGTAAATGGGAGGATATTCCGTATAGGGCGGGCGAACACAGTTCGCCCCTACGGCTATGATTAACCTGCATAGCAATTAAACTGCCCCGTCATAGACGGGGCTGTAATAGTAAAAATAGGTCTAAAACCCTTCCTTATCGGACTTATCCTTTAACTGGTGGGGATTAGTTTATGTGAATTTACGTTTCCTTGCGGCTTCGGACTTCTTTTTGCGTCTGACACTGGGCTTGTCGTAATGTTCTCTTTTACGGACTTCACCCAAGATACCAGACTTAGCGCATGTCTTTTTAAAACGGCGAAGCGCGCTGTCCAGAGTCTCATTATCCTTCACTTTTACCTCTGACATTAATTTCCCTCCCTCCAGTACCAGGCTGGCTTGTAAAAAAGAATAATAGGCATGAACCCCATATCCTTCACGACAATTATACACAATATGTTAATGTCCGTCAATAAAATTTTAATGTTTTATGCCAAGGTTTATATTTCAGACTTTTAATATACCCATTGGCGTAAAACCTATTACTAATTATTATATACAATTTCATATCTAATTAATGAGTTACTAAGCAAAAAAAAG
>CAYLSP010000130.1:0-4914 GCA_964385935.1 uncultured Defluviitaleaceae bacterium | reverse complement strand
TCTTTTTCCGCCTAAAAATACGCCTTTTAAAACGCCGTGTTTTGTAATAGCTTCTATAGTATACTGTGAACAGGAAGGCGTATATCTACAGCTTCTAGGTAAATAAGGCGAAAGGGCCTTTTGATAGAGCCAGATAAAAAATATAAAAACTTCTTTGATTGACGAAAAAACCTTAGTTCTGATAAAAACATCTCCTAAAGCTCTCTTACAGTTTCTTTAACAAATTTGACAGAGACCGCGACAATTCCTGATAATCGGCTGTTGCAGAAGGTATTCTGGCTATTAGTACAATATCGTATCCGTTTTTTGATATTTCAGTGCCTCTAAAACTTTCTTTTAAGCGCCGCCTGATTTTGTTACGCACTACAGCTTTTCCAACTTTTTTGCTGATAGAAATTCCGATCCTGTTATATTCCAGTCTGTTCTTTAAAAAAAACGCCACAAGATGCCTGTTGGACACTGACTTGCCCCTATTGTAGACAAGACGGAATTCTCTGTTTTTTTTAATCGTAGACACCAAACAAATCAAACCAATCGTTATATCTTTAATTCTATAGTATAATACTATAGATAAAAAGACCGCGTTCGGCGGCCTTTGTGAAATACGCTTTATACGTTGATTATTTCATCGCCTATGCACTTAAAACTACTCTGCCTTTTTGGCGTCTTCTGCGTAATACTTTTCTTCCGTTGGCAGTATGCATTCTTTTTCTAAAACCATGCTCTCTGCTTCTCTGTTTCTGTTTCGGCTGAAATGTCCTCTTCACCTTACGCACCTCCTTATAAACTAATCTTTCAAATTTCTATCAGACTCACGCATTTAACAATTATAGTAGATAAAATAAGCCGCGTCAAGAAATATTTTATTTGGTTATAATTTTCAATCGACAAAAGCTATTTTTTACTTGCACACCTGTTATAAAATCACGTATAATATGGCTATAAGTAAAAGAGAGATGCTGTAACACTCTCTCCTGCACAACCGCTATAAAGGCGGCTAGGCTTGCAAGTTAGAGAATAACCCGTAAACCTTTGTCATGGGGCGGGTTTTTTTTATTCCTAAAATTTAGGATCAAGACAACTAACACGGAAAACGCTATCACTTAATTTTAAAGATAAAATTGTTAAAATGCGTTTATGAAACTAACGTGGTAGCAAAGAATCTTTTATTGCTATATACCCCATTTTTTGATATTATTAACATAACAACTGGAACTTATCATAGTTATTAACATACTGTTGATAACTATGTGGATAATTTTTGGATTTTTCAAATTTTTTCCATGAAATCAGTGGTTTTTTATGTTGAAATATATATTAACTCTATGTTGATAAAGAAAATTATTAAAGTTATTAACATTTTAATTGTGGATAACTTGGAAATCAACTCTTTATTAAGTTATAATACAAAGCTAGTGAACAAACAGGAGGAATAAAATAATGGAATTTACCCCCGACGCCGAAATATCCGCTTTATGGAACGAGGCACTCTCTATTTTATCGAAAGAACTAATGGCCGCCTCTTTCAACCAGTGGATTCAGCCAATAATACCTTATAAAATCGTTGACGACGATTTTATATTAATAGCCCCTGACGAAGCCGGAATGCTGACTTTAGAACATAGGCATCTGAAACAAATTAAAACCGTTGTTGCCGCCGTTACTAATAAAATGTATGACATACGGTTTATTTTGCTTGAAGATCTTAATAAAAGAGAGATTAACATAAAGTCAGAAAAAAGGACAAACGCCTATGTAAGCTCAAATTTAAAATCTAAATATGTTTTTGAAAACTTTGTTAAGGGCAAAAGCAACGAGCTTGCTTTCGCAGCGGCTTTAGCGGTTGCCGATGCGCCGGGAGAAACTACCTATAACCCCCTGTTTTTATACGGTGGAGTCGGCCTTGGAAAAACCCATTTGATGCATTCCATAGGCAACCACATAATACATATGGACCCTCAGGCAAAAATTCTCTATACCTCTGCAGAAAACCTAATGAACGAATTCATCTCATCACTGAGGGAAAGAAAAAATCAGGAATTTCGCGATAAATATAGGAAAATTGACGTCTTGCTTGTTGACGATATCCAGTTTCTTTCGGACAAGGAAGGAACTCAGGAGGAATTTTTCCATACCTTCAACGCCCTTTATTACGACAATAAGCAAATCGTTATTTCAAGCGATAAATCCCCTATGGAGCTTAAAACCCTTGAAGAAAGACTACGTTCAAGATTCGGTTCTGGCCTCACTGTTGATATAACCCTTCCGGATTTTGAGACGAGAACTGCCATTTTAGAGAAAAAAGCCGAAATAGAGGGCATGAACATATCAAAAGACGTAATACGCTTTATCGCCAAGAGCATTTCTTCAAACATAAGAGAGCTTGAAGGCGCACTGACAAAGGTAATGGCATATTCAAAGCTTACGAACCTTGAAATAAACCTAGATATGGCGGAAAAAGCTCTAAAAGACATGATAAGCGAAAATGAAAAGAGAGAAATAACAGTTGAATACATTCAGGAGGTTGTAGGCGATTACTTCAATGTCTCTAAAGAAGAAATCAGAAGCAAAAAGAGAACTCAGAATATTACATATTGCCGCCACATATCAATGTATTTATGCCATAAACTCATTGATATATCACTTCTTAAAGTCGGGAAGGAGTTTGGCGGAAGAGACCACACCACCGTTATTCACGCCTGCAACAAAATTTCAGAAGAATTTGAAAACAGCGCAAGTTTAAGGGAAACAATTCTTGCCCTTGAACAAAAAATAACAGGCTAATTTTTTTAACAATTGTGGACAACTTATGTTAATTTCATGTTAATAAAAGATTTTTAATCGTTAGTATGTGGAAAAGGTGGATAAGCCACCAATTAATCCACACCAAATTAACATAGTTATTATATGGTAAAAACATTGGATATATTTAGAAAAACGGAGTTTTCAACTTATTAACATGCCCTACTACTGCTACTACTAAAAGATATAATATATTTAATAGTAGCCATCATAATTCCGGGAGGTTGCATATGAAAATCAAAATTAACCGAGAGGATTTACTGGACGCTATAAATATAGTGTCGAAGGCCGTCTCCAACAGAACCACCATCTCCATATTAGAGTGCGTATTAATAACAGCGGATAACGAGGGTGTTAGACTGCTTGCCAACGACTTAGAACTTGGAATAGAGACAAAAAATATAGAAGCCGATGTAATTGAAAATGGCTCAGTCGCTATAGAAGCGAAGATTTTTTCAGATATTATAAGGCGTTTCCCAGACGGAGAGGTTTTAATTTCAACTGATTCAAACAATATAGCTACAATAAAATGTAATAAATCAGATTATAAAATACTTGGTCAAAATGGTGACGAATTTCCACCGTTACCAATTGTGGACAAACAAAACGGTGTTTCTATACCATGCGGCGTATTAAGAAATATGATACGTCAAACAAACTTCTCTGTCTCAACAGATGAAACAAGAGGCCCTTTAACAGGACAGCTCTTTCTCCTTGAAAACGGAGTTCTAAACCTGACTTCAACAGACGGTTTCAGAATTTCAGTCAGAAATATGGAATATGATGGAGAAAATGTTTTAAAAGCTGTAATTCCTGGGAAAACTCTTAATGAAATAAGTAAAATTCTTCCATCAGACGAAGAAGACACAGCCTTTATATATGCCGGCGAAAAGCACATATTATTTGAGCTTAATAGCTGTACTATTGTCTCTAGAGTTTTAGACGGAGAGTTCATTAATTATGAAAATATATTTACAAAGGACTGTACAAGCCTTGTCGGCATAAATAAAGCAGAACTTCTTGACGCTATTGAACGCTCCTCTCTTATTTCAAAGGACGTTAAAAAGAACCCTGTCCGCCTGACAATCGATGAAGGTTTGCTTGTTATAAGCTCAACCACCGACATGGGAACGGCTCACGAAGAAATTTCTATAGAATTAGACGGACAGCCCATTGACATTGCCTTTAACCCCAGATATTTAGTGGATGTTCTTAAAGTTATTGACGAGGACAGAATTTCGTTAAAAATGACAACTCCTCTGAGCCCCTGTATTATAGTCAGTGACGAAAATGTTAATTTCAAATATCTTGTGCTGCCGCTGCGCATTAAGAAATAATTGAGGTCTCAATGTATATTAGTGCCGTAAGTCTGAGAAATTTCAGAAATTATGAAAATATAAAAATAAAGCTCAATGAAAATATTAATGTTTTTTCGGGAGACAACGCTCAGGGCAAGACGAATTTTTTAGAAGCGGTATATTTCTGCGCGACAGGGAGATCTCAAAGAACCCACTTAGACAAAGAACTAATCAGCTTTAACAAAAACGAAGCCCATATACAGACTTATATAACAAAGGACAAAATAACAGATAGAATTGACGTTCATATAAAAAAAGATTCAAAAAAGGGCATAGCTGTAAACGGAATTTCAGTTAAAAAACTAAGCGATTTGTTCGGCGCTCTTTATGCAGTTATTTTTTCGCCGGAGGATTTGAATCTCATTAAAAGCGGTCCGGCTCAAAGACGAAAGTTCATGGATCTTGAAATCTGCCAGACAAGTTATGTATATTATTACGAACTTCAGCAGTATTACAAAATACTAAAACAAAGAAACAACCTCCTAAAATCTATTAAAAGCGACAGAAAGCTGTCAGAAACCCTATTTTTATGGGATGAACAGCTTGTTTTTCACGGAATAAAAATTATGGCTCAGCGCCAACGTTTTATTGAGAAAATAAATAGTCTCGCTTGTGAAATCCATAAAAATATTACAAACGGCAAAGAAAATCTCAGAATTGAATACAGAAGAAACGTAACCGATGAAGAATTTTTACATAAGCTTAAAAAAAGTGCCGAGAAAGACATAGTTTTCGGTTCTACTTCACCAGGTAT
>CAYLSP010000129.1:0-4930 GCA_964385935.1 uncultured Defluviitaleaceae bacterium | reverse complement strand
AGAATGAAGTTTTTAAAGAAATTTTATTTTATATAAACAACAATTAGAAGGGGGTATTTCATGAAATTAGTTATGGCAATTATTCACGACGAGGACGCGTTCCAGATCACGGATTTATTAAATGAAAATGGTTACAGCGTAACTAAACTGGCTTCAACAGGCGGCTTTTTAAGAGCCGGAAACACAACGCTTATCTGCGGCTGTGATGATGATAAAATTGACGATTTGTTACAGCTTGTGGAGAAAAAATGCAGAGCCAGAAAGCAAATTACTTCTGTTAATTCAACCCACGTGAACACCACCGAAAACTACATGCCTTATCCTGTTGAGGTTACTGTTGGCGGTGCTACTATTTTCGTCATGAATGTGGAAACCTTTAAAAAGGTGTAACCATTTAAAAGGAGTAATCATATGGAATTAAGGGTTAGCGAAGCTAATAGGGTTACTGCGCCTGAAATGGTGAGGACAAAAGACGTTGACAGAACTGAGGATTTTTCCTTCACCCTAAAGCGCCTAGGAAACGAAGGTCTTGCTGAAAGACTTGAAGGCCTTATAGGAGATATTACCGAACTCGGAAAAAAAATCTCCAAACATATGGACATCAAGGACATGCGTGACTACAGGGGGAAAATTAAGGACTTTATAGGTGAAGTCGTTACTAATTCTCACGAGTTTTCCAGAGAGAACTTTTTAGACAGGCGTGGAAGACACCGGGTTTATGGCATAGTCCGCCTTGTGGATAAGAATTTGGATGAATTGGCTCAGGAGCTTCTAAAAAAAGAAAAGGACCATATAGCCATCTTGGATAAAACCAACGAAATCGAGGGGCTTCTTTTGGATATCCTTATTTAGTATGTTCGACTTTTCAGATTTTTCTGGGCACGAAAATTTAATACTGAGGCTGCGCGCCTTAATAACCCATAACAAATTCCCCCAATCGATTATAATCGATGGGGCTTTTGGTTGCGGAAAAACCACTTTGGCTAAAACACTGGCCAAAACCCTTTTATGCGAAAAGGGCGGGGATGAGCCTTGCAACTGTTGTTTGTCTTGCATAACTTTTGATTCTAATAACAACCCGGACGTTTTTTTTATAACGCCTTCAAAAACTCGTTTGGGCGTTGAGGACATAAGGGAGCAAATTGTTAAAAATACGGCTGTTGCGCCTTATTTGTATAAATATAAGATTTTTATTATAAAAAATGCTCATTATATGACAGCGGCGGCTCAAAACGCCTTGCTTAAAACCATAGAAGAGCCTAAAGATTATTGTATATATATGCTTTTATCTGAATATTTCACGGGCTTTCTCCCAACTGTGCTGTCCCGGTGCGTTATGTTCAAGCTTAAACCCCTTGACTTTAATATAGTGAAGGATTATTTGCTGAATTCAGGCTATGATGAAAATACTGCCCATTTATCGGCTGTTTTTTCCAAGGGCAGCATCGGGCATGGAAAGTCCCTTTGTGAAGATAAGGGCTTTTTTCAGCTTAGAGACGAAATTATTGACTTAATCAGACCAATCAGAAGGCGCGACGACCTTATATACGCCTTTCACTTAGCCTCAGTCCTTGAGAAGCAAAAAGAAAATATCGCTCAAATACTTGATATTATGACAATGTGGTACAGGGATCTTTTCGTTTTAAAAACCAGAGGGGATATGAATCTTATCTTTCAAACTGATTTGATAGAGGAATATGAAAAACAGTCTGAGCGCTATACGCCATCAGATTTATACAATATACTGAATTACATTTATGAGGCCGGAGAAAGTCTCAGGCTGAACGGGAATTTCAATATGACCATTGGGACGCTTATGTCAAAGATAAGTGGCTTTTGATGCTTTTGAAAGAACCTTTAATCTGGAAAGGATAACATATGATAGAAGTAATTGGCGTCAGATTTAAAAAAGCGGTAAAAATTTTTTTTTTCGACCCGGACGTTGAGAAAATAAACGACGGTGAAAGCGTTATTGTAGAGACCGCCCGTGGAGTTGAGTTCGGGAGCGTGGTTATCGGCAATAGGGAAGTCGCCGAGGAAGAAATTGTGCCGCCTCTGAAAAAAGTAATCAGGCGTGCTACAGAAGTTGACTTTCAACAAAGGGAAATTAATAAGGAAAAAGAAACAGAGGCCTACGGCATAGCCTTAGAAAAAATAAAAAAGCATAATCTTGAAATGAAGTTGGTTGACGTTGAATTGACCTTTGACTTAAATAAAATTATTTTCTATTTTACTGCCGACGGAAGAATTGATTTCAGGGAACTTGTTAAGGATTTGGCATATGTTTTCCGTATGCGTATTGAACTGAGACAAGTTGGAGTACGTGACGAAGCAAAGTTTTTAAACGGCATTGGTATTTGCGGAAGAACCCTCTGCTGTGCAACGTTTTTGGATGAGTTTCAGCCTGTTTCTATAAAAATGGCTAAAGAACAGTCCCTTTCGCTGAATCCTACAAAAATTTCGGGGATTTGCGGAAGACTTATGTGCTGTCTTAAATACGAAGAAGAAACCTATGAATATTTAAATAGAAAAATTCCAAACATCGGTGACATGGTTAAAACCCCTGACGGCGAGGGAGAAGTTCTTTCAACCAGCGTTTTAAGGCAGACTGCCCGTGTAGCAGTCAGGAAAAAGCCCACTGATTCCCCAACCATAGGCAACTATCCGGTTGAAAACATTAAGGTGCTGAAGAAAAAAGAGCTGAAAAAAGACGCTGAAAATATTGAATTGGACGTAATTGAAAATATAGAAGATTTAGACAAGCTCAAAGACATTATTGAAGATCACGCGCCGGAGGTTCTTAACCTTCCTGAAACTATTTTGCAGGAATCAGCTAAACAAAGACCGAAAAACCCTGAGAAAAATAATGAACAAAAGCCGAAAGAGCAGGTTCAGAGGAGCAGGGAACAAAGACCGAGAAGACAGGAACAGCAAAAGCGTGAGCAAAGGCCTAAAGATCAGGAGCAGCAAAATCGGGAACAAAAACAAAAGGATCAGGAACAACCTGTTAAGGATCGAAAACCTAAAGGGCAGGAGCAACCTGTCAGGGCACGAAAACCTAAAGATCAGGAGCAGCCTAACAGGGAACAAAGACAGAAAAGCCGTAGAATAAGACCACAAAGACATAGAGACAAGAGTAGTGAGCCAGAAAATGAACGTAAAGATCAATGAACACGAGAGGGTTGACGACCTTCACAGAAACGGATATAAGTTAATACAAGACCCGAAAAACTTTTGCTTTGGAGCCGACGCCGTTTTGCTTTCGGCTTTTTGTAGTGTGCAAAAGAGCGAAAATGTTATTGATCTGGGAACGGGGACGGGAATTATCCCGATTCTGCTCGCTGCAAAAACAAACGCCCGACATATAACAGGCATCGATATTTGCGAAGAATCCGTTGAAATGGCGCAAAGAAGCGTCTTACTAAACGATTTGCAGGAAAAAATAACCATATCCCATATAGACATAAAGAATGTAAAAAACGAATATCCGGCGGGAAGCTTTAATGTGGTAACGTCAAATCCTCCCTATATGGAGCCGGAGGGCGGTTTAAAAAACGATTTTTCTAACAAAGCCGCCGCAAGACACGAAATTCTCGTTACGCTGGCCGAAGTTTTGGACGCGGCAAAATGGCTTCTAAGATTCGGCGGGCGGCTCTACATGATACATAGACCCCACAGGATTGTGGATATAATGTGCCTTATGCGAGAAAGAGGCATTGAGCCAAAAAGACTGCGTTTTGTCCATCCCTTTAAAGAAAAACCTCCCGCAATGCTGCTTATAGAAGCAACTTCGGGAGGCAAGGCAATGGCCAGAGTTGAGTCTCCTCTGATCATGTATGAAAAGCAGAATGTTTATACTGAAGAAGTCTTTAATATGTACTACAAGTAATTATCGGCTCCAACACTTAAATATTAAGCCTTTTTTTGATAATTAACAGCTATTGATATGAAGCAGCCGTCCTTTGTTTCCTCAACTTCATATTCCGTGGGCAAACCTGATGAATTCATGACTTCAACGGCCTGCTTAATTGTGTTCGTGAACAGCCTGACATCCCTTATAAAATGGCGGATGTTGGGATTTTTTTTCTTTTCCTCTTTTTCCTCCAGCATAGCTTTTATTAAATCCTCTGTCTTTTTAACAGTAAGACCATGGGCAATGACTTTTTTAAGCACTTCCATTCTCTGTTCGTCTGTGTCAAGAGCAAGAAGAGCCCTGGCGTGCCGTTCAGACAGACCGTTTCCCAAAAGCATATGCTGAATTTCCTTTGAAAGCTTTAAAATCCTTAGCTTATTGGCTACGGCCGACTGACTTTTAGAAACTTTTTCAGCAACCATTTCCTGAGTAAAACTATAATGGTTAATCAGATTAAGATAACCTTCCGCTTCTTCTAAGTAATTAAGATTTTCCCGTTGAAGATTCTCAATCAGAGCAAGGACTGCGCTGTCATTATCGTTTATGTTCACAATAAGCGCGGGTATAACAGTTAAACCAGCCTGTTTAGAAGCCCTTAAACGCCTTTCACCAGCCACAAGCTCATATTTTGTGCCGATTATTCTGACGCAGATGGGCTGCATTACGCCGTATTGGCGAATTGAACGGCTCAGGTCGTCTATAGCAGCTTTGTCAAAAATGCGGCGGGGCTGATATGGGTTAAGGCTGATTTTGTCAATGGGCAGATAAAGAACTTCCGACGATTGTAACGCTGCGGTTGTTACCATAGAAATCACTCCTTAGTAAATTTAAAAATCTCTTGTAATGGAAATACTATATCATATATTTCCCATGTTTTGGTAATATATCGTAGTATAAAATGCAGCAAAAAACGCCATAAAGTTAGCTACTTTATGGCGTTTTTAATAATATTTTTTTGCTTTTTCTGATTTCCGATAACAGTCTGTCGAACTTTTTTTGTAATAATTATGTGATGTG
>CAYLSP010000128.1:0-4931 GCA_964385935.1 uncultured Defluviitaleaceae bacterium | reverse complement strand
TGTTTGGCTCAACCTGATACAGAATGCAATAAAATTTTCGGATAATGGCGGACTTATAGAAATACGTCTTTTCAGCGAAAATGACAGAATAATATTTTCTGTTTCGGATAGTGGTCCCGGCATAAGTCAAGACGATATCGCACATATATTCGATAGATTCTATAAAAGCGATAAATCCCGATCAAAGGACGGAAACGGTCTGGGCTTAACAATCGTTAAAAAAATTGTTGATTTATCGGGCGGGAAAATTTATTGTGAAAGTAAAGTTGGGACTGGAACAAAATTCGTAGTGGAATTATAACAAACAGCGCAGGATTTAATTACCTGCGCCGTCTTATATTATTTCATTTCAAGAATTTTTTCGCTAACATAGTCTTCAAGAGACTTTCCGTCAATTGTAACAGCTCCTGTGCCGCTGAAAACATCCACCATAACTTTAAAGAAATTTATATAAAGCTTATCTTTTTCCTGGAAAGTAAAATCCTTTAACGCCGGAACAAAAATAACATTAACTGTTTCATATGGAATGTCCTTTTGTTTATTAAGGCTTTCTTTAATGCTGTCTAAATTAAGGGTTTTAATAGGAGAAATCATAGCGTTTAATAATTCGGGATCTTCCATAACCCACATGTTGTTGCTCCAGAACTGTCTCTCTTTAAGAACGTTAGTGTTTAATACCTCGCGGTTAGAAATTGCCGATAAAACTTTTCTGACAGATTCGGGGTTAAATTCGCCGTCATAAAGTGGCGCCATTTCAGGAAGATCAGCAACCTCTGTTAAATAATACTCATTCACCTTTTGTCTTTCCATAACCGACTGCCAGAAAAACAGCATGTATTCCAAAGCGTTTACATTGATATTAATGTCTTTAAGCATAATTTTCCTCCTAGTATATAATACTTCTTTTGATTATAAATTTATTTCTCCTTCAAGATAAAGAACGGCGTGACCTGAAATGCTGACTCTTTCTCCTAAATTTTTGCAATAGAGAGTTCCGCCTCTTTTTGATAATTGGCGGGCAATCATCTCATTTTTATTAAGTCTTTCGCCCCAAAAAGGTATTAACGTTGAGTGGGACGAGCCTGTCACCGGGTCTTCAGGTATGCCTGCGCCTGGAGCAAAAAATCTTGAAACGAAGTCATATGTTTCTCCCTTTGCAGTTACCACCACTGCGAAATTCTCGCCGTAATTTTGCAATAAACCTAAGTTCGGTTTCAAATTTTTTACTGATTCCTCGGATTCTAATACCAGAACCAAATCTCTGGAGGCGTGGGCTTCTAAAATATTAACATTTAAAGCTTCCTGTACAAGGTCCGGGACTTCCGTTTTAACAGGCTTTCTTGACGGAAAATCCATCTCATATAAATCGCCGTTTTTTGTTACTTTTAATAGCCCGCTTTTAGTATGAAATTCAACTGTCTCGGCGTTTTTATCAAGAAAGTTCAAAACAACAAATGCCGAAGCCATGGTTGCGTGACCGCATAAATCCATTTCTACCTCAGGAGTAAACCAGCGCAAATCATAGCCGTTTTCAGCCTTTTTAATAAACGCCGTCTCCGCCAGATTATTCTCTGCGGCAATATTTTGCATAATGACATCATCAAGGGACTTTTCCAAAACGCAAACACCCGCCTGGTTTCCCTCAAATATATTTTTAGCAAATGCGTCAACTATAAAATATTTCATAATTCCTCCATAATTTGACTTAACACATGGGCTCTCTATGTCTTTTATTAAAGCCGTTTATAATAGGGACAATAATCATGACGGCGAAGCCTCCTGCCAAACCATTATTATAAAGGCTCAATCCCCCATGAATAACGGACAAGTTCATTGCAATGCAAAAATGCACAAAGCCCGCAACAGCGCCCCAAACAGGGCCGAACGCCGTTGAAACAGGGGCAAGGCATGTTGCGAACAGAACTGTCATAATAACCTTTGAGTCATTATGAGCATAAGTGCTTACAAATCCGGCTAAAAGTGCGCCCGCCATTATTGGAATTATATTTCTAAGATTTTTCCCATAGCCACCATAACCCATAACCGCAAAAACCGCGCCAATAACAGGACCTGACAGTTGGGCATTCATAAGGTTAATAAATATAATACAAAATATCCCCAATATTCCCATATTTATATAACAAGCTCCCGCGCTGTCGGAAAAATAGTCCACATTAAGGGATTTCGCCATATAAATATTTCTGAAAGCATCCTTCCATTCACCAGAACATAAAATCCCGGCCAAGATAAGGAATATGCATATTAAGATAATCAGAGACGAAAGTATTAAGTTGTTTCCGCTGCTCCAGATGTTAACAGGCGCAACTTCAACTCCGATATTTCTTAGAAAAGACATTATAAATATTGCAAAAATTCCGCTGGCAAAACCCACATTATAAAGGTTATAGCCGCTATGTGATTTTAGTGCGTTTTTTGCTATTGGCTCAATCACAAAGCCGATAACAACACCTGTTAATGCGGCAAGCGCCAGCCCCGTCCATGGAGGAAGAGACATAAAAGTCATTTGACTGACGGCAGGTGCCAAAGTTGTTCCGAATATTGTTGCCACAACGTTTTTTGAAAAAGGTTCTCTTTTGGCTCTTGAAAACAAGAGTCCTCCAAGTATAATGGGCGTCATGTTGACCAAATTTTTGCCAAAAAGGGCGAACCCAAATGCCATCCAAATTGAAACTAGTGTCAAACCCCGTGGTTCGTGACGGCAGAGTTTCAAAATCAAAAGGATGAACAGCCCTACAAAACCCGCATTTATAAGTGCCGCGCCAAGTCCGCCGATTTCTATGTAGTCGGATATTAAAATATCCGGCGTGCTTATGATAAGTAAAAGTCCTTCAAAAATTTTAATTCCGTCCCCGCAAAACAAACCGAACAGAATAAATATGGCAAAAACGCAGGCCATTATACCATACGGGGTTTTAAATATTCGTCGAATACTCATCACTCCTTAGCCTTATTTTGCAAGAAATTTCTCCATTAGCTTATAGCCTTCGGGCACAAATATTCCTGTCTTTTGAGCGTTTCCCTCAGAAAAGCAAAAATTTTGCGATTTCTTATCATTAGAGCGGAAAATTGCAAAAGGTACAGGATCATTTGTATGTGTTGCAAGGGAAATAGGCGTTGGGTGATCCGGCAGAAGTAGAATAGAGAAGTCCTCTCCCTTTTCCTCCAGCCCTTTTAAAACCACGCCTAAAACCTCACTATCAATTTTTTCAATAGCTTCTATTTTCCCAGTTCTATCTCTTCTGTGTCCACATTCGTCCGGGGCTTCAACATGTATAAATATAAAATCAGATTCATTAAGAAAGCTTAAAGCAGCCTCCCCTTTTCCACGATAATTCGTATGCAGCTGTCCTGTTGCACCCGGAACGTCAATAGATTTAAGCCCGGCACAAATAGCAATGCCCTTTATTAAATCCACAGCGGAAATAACCCCTCCGCTAACGCCGAATTTTTCAATAAATGAAGTTAGAGACGGCTTTCTTCCTTCACCCCAAAACCAGCAACTGTTAGCAGGGTTAAGGCCGTTTTCCACTCTTTTTATATTTATGGGATGGTCTTTAAGAATATCCCTTGACTGCTTTATCAAATTTAATAAAATTTCGCCGTTAACGCCAGTTGGAAGATATTGCCCAACAACTTTTCCTGAAATATCATGGGGAGGAGTTGTTTCCGTTCCGATTTCGGAGTTTTTGAACAAAAGGCAATGTCTATAGCTTATGCCTTTATGAAAGTTATAATTAAAATGCTCTTTAATTAGTTTTTCTCTTAAAAAGCTTATAAGCTCAGCGGCTTCTTCGGTGGAAATCTCCCCGGCAGAATAATCTATCATAACTGCATCGTTTAAATCGCAATTTTCGGATAAAGTCACAAAATTACAGCGAAAGGCAACGTCATGCTCATCAAGAGAAAGCCCCATGCTAACGGCTTCAAGAGGCGAACGGCCGCTATAGTATTCATGAGGGTTATATCCAAGAACAGACAGGTTCGCTATATCAGATGCAGGGTGCATACCATCAGGCACCGTTTTAACAAGCCCAAGTGTTCCGTTTTTCGCTAGATAGTCCATATTGGGGATATGAGCGGCTTCAAGAGGGGTTTTGCCTTCTAGTTCCGGAATCGGAAGATCAGCCATTCCGTCTCCAAGCATTACAACGTATTTCATGTTAACAGACCCCCAACCATTTTCCGATTTCATCCTTCATGCTATCAGCTTCTATAACTTTTGTGAAGCGTGGCTCCTTAGTTTTTAATTCCATAAGGGCTTTAGGTGCAGTGGTTTTTGAAAGTGTGCTAAGTTTTTCAATGGCTTCAAATTCATCCTCGATTGTTTCGCCAGTCAGAGCGTAGTAAACAGAGGCCGGAAATTTATATGGGCTTGCTGTTGAGGCAATAACTGTAACCCTGTCGTTTTCTGTAAGCTCCGGTTTTAATGCTTCAAAAACCCCAAGCGCAACCGCAGTATGTGTATCGCACAAATAACCATATTCATTAAACGTATTCTTAATTGTCTTAAACGCCTGTTCCTCATTCGCAAAGCCAGCCGAAAACAGGTTTTTTATTTGTTTTAATGCTTCTTCAGCAAAAGTATAACAACCTTTTGTGTTAAGGCTTTCCATATAGCCTTTGACTTTCTCGGTATCTCTTCCGCTTGCTAAATATAACAGGCGTTCGAGGTTTGACGAAACTAATATGTCCATTGATGGAGAAGAGGTTTTAATAAATTCGCGGTTTTTGTCATAAACACCGGTGTCAATAAAGTCAGTTAAAATATTATTTTCGTTTGAAGCGCAAATAAATCGGGCTATTGGTAAACCGCAAGATTTAGAGATATAAGCGGCAAGAATGTTCCCGAAATTTCCTGTTGGAACGCAAACATTTATTTCTTCGCCCATTTTCACTTTTCCAGTTGAAAC
>CAYLSP010000127.1:0-4944 GCA_964385935.1 uncultured Defluviitaleaceae bacterium | reverse complement strand
ATTGTTCCTCCCTTAATTGGTTAATTTTTGATGCAACAAACTCCCATTTACGCCAAAAGCGACAGAGCTCCTCTCGTCCTGCATCATTTAGTGTGAAAAATTTTCTAGGAGGCCCCATATCAGAGGGCTTTTTTTCAATATTCACAAGTTTGTTTTTTTCCAGACGTACAAGTATGGTGTATACCGTTCCTTCTACTACATCTTTAAAACCGAGAGCATTTAACTTGCGTGTAATTTCATATCCATAGGTTTGTTGGCGGCTGATAATTTCAAGAACACAGCCCTCTAATACACCTTTTAACAACTCGGTTAAGTTTTCCAAACTCCTACCTCCCATATCTATTCAGTAAAATGATAATACGTAATACATAATACCATTATATAGTACCACTTAATAGCATGTGTGTCAATAGGGAATTTTGGTTGAACCGTTACTAGCCTGATTATTCTTTATATCCTTGCCGCCGTGACTAATCGTAGTATTTTGTGTTTTTTGTGAGAATTTCTAAATATTTACCCAAAGTAATAATAATTTTATATATTTTGTTGTCATATTGTATAAATATGTTATAATCAGGTTATTAGTGTTTGTTATGTAATATTATTTTAAGGAGACGATTATGGAAAAAAAGATGAAAAATCACCAAATAAATGAATTTCAAAAAGAAAATCTCTTACAAAGGGTCCAAACTGCCATAATTTCAATGAAAAGAATGAATAATTATTCATATGATGTACCGATTCATTATGTGTATGAAAACAATAAGATTTTTTTCTATGTTTACCTAAGGGCAGAAAATGGATAATAACAAAAAAGGGCAAGGCGTCCGGCCTTTCCCTTTAATAACTAACCTAATTTATACCTATTCTTAAACTTCTCTACTTGTCCGCCATCCTGAGCGCGGAAATTTTGTGACCCTGTATAAAATGGATGACATTTTGAGCAAATCTCGACCCTGATCTCAGGCTTAGTAGAACCGGCAACAAACTCATTACCGCAGTTGCACTTAACAGTGGCCTGATGATATGCTGGTTGAATATCTTTCTTCATTTTGTTCACCTCTTTCTAACATAGCGCTATCATGAATATATAACCGCAACATTATATCACGTCTTTGCATAATTTGCAACTTTAAATTTTTTAAATATATTACTTGAAAATTAGTTGCAAATTGTATACAATTTACTTGTTGTATCTTTTTAAATATAACATACAGCATTGACCTTTGAGAGGGGATTGCAAATGATAAACATTAATATTATTATTATTGAGGATTCTAAAGACTATAATGACATAATAAATGACTTCTTCACAATGTATACAGAGCAAAACAGGTATGGTTATAAATTTAATATTGTGGGAAGGGCATTTAATGGAGACGAGGGTATTAAGCTAATAGAAAAAGAAAAACCTGACGTTGTAATCCTTGATTTGATACTCCCAAATATTGATGGAATTAAAATCCTACAGACAGTTAACAGTTTTTCTATTGAAAAAAAGCCCATTTTTATCGTATTATCCGCAATCAATAACGAACGTTATCAGAGTCTTGCACTGGCGGAAAATATCGGCGCATATTTCATAAAACCCACTGATTTCTCAATAATTGCAGAAAGAATCGTACAGCTTTTGTTTAACACTTTAGCAGTGAAAAAACCGGTTGAAGACAAGCAAGTAAATGAAGGTAAATCTTCATACGAAGCCATAATTAAATCTGTGATACAAAATATCGGGATTCTACCGAACTTGAAAGGTTATGCCTATCTATATCAATCTGTTTTGCTGTCCATTAACCACCCCGAGTATTTAGACGGTTATTTAACAAAAATCCTGTACCCTGAAATAGGGAAAGTATTCAACACCACGGGGGAAAGGGTGGAACGCTCTATTAGGCACGCTATATCAAAAGCCTGGGAGGGGGATATGTATCCATATTTCTATACTTTGTCCGATAGAGCAAGAAAAACCTATGGTCAAAAACCGACAGCGGGCTTTTTTATATTAACAGTTGTTGAACATCTGACCGGCACAATTAAGGACGATTAGAATCGCATAAAAAAACCATTCCTCACATATTATAGGTATGTATCAAAACGGAGGAGATGATTTTTATTAAAAAGCTAAATTGGTTTCAGCTTTTGACGATTGTGCTTACCACAGAGCTTGCTGGTCTTATGGGAGGTCTTTTATCTGGTAATACAGGGCAGCTTTATGCAACGCTTATAAAACCGCCACTGTCTCCGCCTTCATGGCTTTTTGCAATAATATGGCCGCTCCTTTATCTTCTTATGGGCATCGCGGCATATATTATGTATCAAGCCCCACAAACACCACTGCGACAAAGGTCAGTCCTTCTGTATTGGATTCAGCTTTTTGTGAACTTCCTTTGGCCAATTATATTCTTCCGTTTTAACCTGTACTGGTTGGCCGTTGCAGTAGTTATAATTCTTGATATTCTGGTTGCAATCACAACAGTTGGTTTCTTCAAAACTAAGAAAACAGCAGGATATCTGCTGCTTCCATATCTTATTTGGATTCTGTTTGCCACATATTTAAATATTGGGGTTGCGATTCTGAACTAATTACTTCCAAAGGTTGTCGGGATAAACACCCTGCTTTATAAGCTCAGAAATAGCGTTAACAACGATTTCCCGATCCTCTTTATAGGTAAAGCCGTACCATTTGTCCTTACCGCGCAAAACCTTAACTCTGGCTTTATTTTGGGACAAAAGATCTTTTATGATGTTAGGCAGATAGAACTCCGCTGTCAGTTGATTTTTGTCATTAAGTCCATTTAGAAATTTTACAAAGCTTTTATCGGCTTCTTTGAAAAAACTTTTCTGAAAGCCCCAACAATTCATTGACACTATCAAACTGCCGTAAAGCGGCAGTTTTTTTTCGTCTTCCTCATAGAAAATACCGTCTTCTGTTTTAGTAATTTTTAATAATTCGTTTATGTCTGTAAGGTTATTTTCACTGTCTAAACTGCAAGCCCCGCGAGACACATAACCCTTTTCACTGACTGTGTTGTCAAGCTCATAACCTACCATGCAGTAGTTAAAGAAATCACTTTCGTCCTTGACATTTGAAAGATAGTTATATAATTCAGAAAAGGCAGAGTAGCCATAAAAATCATCGGCATTAATAACAGCGCATGGTCCGTCAACAAAACTTCTGCAACAAAGCGCCGCGTGTCCTGTTCCCCAAGGCTTTTCTCTATTCATTGGGACAGTAAATCCCTCCGGCAAATAGGACAGCTCCTGAAAAGCAAGCTCCACATCAATATGCCTTGATATCCTGTCTGAAATCCGTTCTCTAAAAGTTTCTTCCATTTCAGGCTTTATTACAAAAACCACTTTATCAAAGCCCACCCGCTTCGCGTCAAAAACCGAATAATCGGCTATAACCTCCCCCGACGGCCCTATTGGCTCAATTTGTTTTAATCCGCCGAAACGGCTCCCCATTCCCGCCGACAGGACAATAAGAGTAACTCCCATTATATCTCTCCCTCAACTTATTTCGATTTCTTAACAACCTTTAGTCTGGTAAATTCGTCCCGCTCACGTTCTTCAAGAGTTTCCTGAATGTTTTTAACAAACCTTTCGTATTTCGGGATAGTTATATTTTTTAAAGCGTTTGAGCGTTTCTGCGTCTTTCTGATGCTTATGGCAAGGCGGTAGGCCGCTGTTTCCGTCATGGAAAGGCCAACAATCAAGTCCTTTACTATATTAAACTTCATAAATGCTTCGTCAAGGCTTGAGGAAGTAAAGGAAAGGCTGTAAAGTGCCTGTGAATCAGTGCTGTTTTGATAATCCACCATGGGTATTTCAACACCCATAATCGACCTTGTTTTTATTTTTACAGTGTTTTCGAGAGGAACGCCATAGCTGATTTTTTCTACGTCGTTAATCCCAAGCTCAATATTGGCTTTTTGAAGAGCCGCATAAGCTTCCGCAAAAACCCTGTTTATATCCTCCTGAATTTTCTTAGCCTTTACATTAAGTTCCATTATTTCCCTGATCAGAACGTTTCGCTTTTTGTCAAGAAGCTCATAACCCTGATTTGACATTCTGAGGGTGTTCTTAGCCAGAATCAAGTTGCCCTTTGTGGGGAAGGAATTAGGATCCACTACATATCCTCCCTTTCAAAAGGTCTGTAATATTTATCGAGAAGTTCCGTTTTAACTCTGTCAAGTTCGGAACGGTCAAGAAGCCCCAATATATTCCATCCCTTGTTTATTGTATCTATGATACTGCGGTTTTCCGTGTTCTTTTGGAATATAAAATGCTCTTCAAACATCCTTCCAAATTCCATATAGCTTTTATCAAGGTCAGACAGTTCGTCTTCTCCGATAACAGAGGCTAAAGCCCTAACGTCATTAACATGGGCATAGGAAGAAAAAAGCTGGTTCGCTAAATCAGCGTGATCCTCTCTTGTATAACCCGCGCCGATGCCGTCCTTCATAAGTCTTGAAAGGGACGGCAGAATATTTATTGGCGGATAGACGTTTTTTTGCGTCAAAAGCCTGTCTAAAACGATCTGCCCCTCTGTAATATACCCTGTTAAGTCGGGGACTGGATGCGTTATATCATCGTTTGGCATTGTTAAAATAGGAATTTGAGTAACTGAACCTTTCGAGCCTTTTACTATGCCCGCTCGCTCATAAAGAGAAGCCAAGTCAGAGTATAAATAACCGGGGAAGCCCTTTCTTCCCGGTATTTCGCCCTTAGCTGACGAAAGTTCTCTGAGTGCTTCGGCATATGCAGTCATATCGGTTAAAATAACGAGAATATGCATTCCCTTTTCATAGGCAAGGTATTCTGCAACAGTCAAAGCCGCTCTGGGGGTTATAATACGCTCAACAACCGGGTCGTTTGACAAGTTCAGAAACATGACAACTCTTTCAATGGCTCCGCTTTCTTCAAAGGAGCGGCGGAAATACT